>DATCKB010000178.1:0-2068 GCA_036562505.1 Parasegetibacter sp.
GGAGTGGAGAAGTCTGCTTTACAACAATCGCGCGCTTCAATAATTCTTCTGAACTCATCCAAATCTATCCTGCCTCTTCCTACTCGCAATATAGTTCCCACAATTCCCCTGACCATACCTCTCAAAAACCTGTCTGCCTTCACCGTAAAAACCAGCAAATCTCCTTCCTCCTGCCAGCCAGCCTCCAGAATCCTGCAGTTAAATGTCTTTACCTGAGTCTTGCGCTTTGAAAATGAAGTGAAATCCCGATACTCCATTATCACTTTCGCAGCTTCCTGCATAAGGTCCAGATTTATCTGATATGGAAAGAAATAAGCCCGGTCATCCAAAAAGGGATTCTTTTTCCTATATATATAGTATTTGTAAGTCCGGCTTAACGCATCAAAACGTGAATGCGCACTGTCAACCACCCTGAATACACTTTTCACCACAATATCAGCAGGTAAAATAGCATTCACTTTATAAAGAAAATGAGGGTGAACCGGGCGATCAAAATCAAAATGCAAAAAATTCTGCCGGGCATGTACACCGGCATCCGTACGCGACGAGCCTGTAAGCTCAACCTTAGCCCGCTCTAATATCCCGATAGCCCTCTCTAATTCCGATTGTATAGTAATTGCATTTTCCTGTACCTGAAACCCAGAATAGGCTTTTCCATGGTACATCACTTCCAAAAAATACCTGGGCATAGTCTTCTTTATTGATCGGCGCGGATCATTGCATTAAATCGTCGGATAAAATATTCATCGGTCAGCAAACTTACCAGCGACTTGAAATTCTCGCGGTCGTGAGTATGATCATAAGCTGCATCGAAGAAACGATACTTCCCTTCTTCGGTCAGAAAGAGCGGTGCCAGATTCCGGATGTGGGCAGTAGCGTAACATCTCTCCTTAAACATCTTCCGGGCCACTGCAATCATCGCCTCTTCGCTCGATTCTGCAGCCATTTCTCTTCGTAATACAAAGAAATCTTCGTCCTGTGCTATGACTTTACAGCGTGACTGGATATTGGTTTTTGCAGAATCCTGTTGTTTTTCAACCTCGATCTCTTCTATTTTAACCGAATCAGTCAACGGTTTATTCAATACCGGTTGAATGGTGTCTTTGATCTCAGGATCAACCCTCACCGAATCAACAAGTGGTTTATCAGGCACCTGTTTAATAGTGTCTTTGATTTCAGTATCCGCTTTCACGGAATCTATCTTAGGTTTAGTCTGAATGGAAAAGTCGAGAAACTGAACTTTTTCGTCTTTCTTTTCTTCTTTTTGCTCATTTTTTACTTTCCCGATCAGCGCCTCGCTGTCTTTCTTCACTTTGTTGTCGACCAGTAATTCCTGACTTTCTTCTCCTGAACCAGCCGACATTTGGGGAATAAACACCTTGATTGTATCACGCTGGCCTGTTGATGTTTCATCAATATATACCCCCATCCAGCCATCTTTTATCTTAGTCATGCTTTTACGTACCACGTTAGACTTCACACCTGCAAAGTCTGTTGCCGGAACTACATCTTCCTTTTTCTCCGGTTTATCATTTTTCGCCAGTGAAGAATCCTCTTCTGTCAGCTTTCCTTCTTCATTCTTTTCACCTTTATCTGCGAGTTTGGATTCATCTGATAGAATTTTTTCTTCTGGTTTTTTCAGGGTCGCTAGCGCCGAAGAATCAGGTTTAACCGGAACTACGTCTGTTATGACTAAAGCGGAATCGGATTTTACCGGCGTCACTTCTGTTTTAACCAAAGCCACAGAATCCTTTTTTACCGGTTTATCTTTAATCTGTACTACTATTTTAGGTTTTTTCAGAATAGAAGAATCATCTACCACCTTTGCAAGGGTTTCAATGAACAATCCGGGCCCCTTTGTCGTATCCGCCGTCCCAAAACTATTTAATCCTCCCCCGGAGAATTGATCACCCTTAGTAGCTTGATCCGGACTGAAAGCCATACTCACCGCCATTGTCTGAAGATCAAAAAGACCCCATCCTTTTTCACCGAAGTTTTTCAACAGAAAACCCTGATCTTTTCTTTTGATTTCTACAGAAAACATCTGCTCAGGCCACTTATTCGCAGG
>DATCKB010000179.1:0-2424 GCA_036562505.1 Parasegetibacter sp.
CGGATTGGTTCAGACATCATCACGCTTCTGACAAACAATATCAGAATGTTATTCTTCATGTGGTATGGGACGCCGATCAGCCGGCACCGGATATTCCCACCCTTGAATTGAACGGAAGGGTTTCGGGATGGTTACTTGAACGGTACAAAAAACTAATGCTTGCACCACATTTTATAGCCTGTAGTCCGCTTTTTCATCAGGTACGTGAACTTACAGTCTGTTCCTGGCTGGAACGTCAGCTTATATCCCGGTTACAGACAAAGGCTGGTGAATTGCTGCACCGATTATCGAAGAATAAAAATTACTGGGAGGAAACACTATGGCAGCTATTGGCGCGGAATTTCGGAATGCCAGTAAATGCAGATACATTTGAATCTGTTGCACTCAGCATCCCGATGCAGATATTGCTTCGGCACCGCTCTCAGATTCATCAGTTAGAAGCATTGTTACTCGGGCAGGCGGGCATGCTTGACGGATATTTCAAGGAAGATTATCCGATCATGTTGAAAAAGGAATATTATTTTCTGAAGAAGAAATACAAATTAATACCGCCTCCGCTGCAGATGAAACAACTGAGAATGCGCCCTGCCCATTTCCCGGCAATCCGTCTGGCTCAACTGGCCATGGTGATAAATTCGGCGAGCCCTTTATTTTCAGCAGTGACCAGTGCCTCCGGGCTGAAAGAAATCCGTAATATATTTGACATTACGGCGAATGATTACTGGCATTATCACTTCCGTTTGGATGAGCTATCCGGATATCAGCCCAAAAGGCTTGGGATGCAGATGATTAATAATATCATTATTAATACTGTTATACCTATGTTGTTTACATATGGTCACTTCCAGCAGAATGATGAGATTATTACAAGGTGTTTAAACTGGTTAACCCAAATTCCTCCGGAAAATAACAGCATACTTACCAAATGGAAAGATCTTAACGTAAAACCTGAAAATGCCGGTCAATCACAGGCTTTAATACAGCTTACCAAATCTTATTGTATGGAAAAAAGATGTCTCGATTGCGCGATTGGAAACGCTGTGCTGAACAAGGAAAAAGAAAAACTGCGCCGGGTATCGGCGCAGTTCTGAAAAATATTTCTGATCTTCCGGTCGCGGATTCCACGCTGATAAAAATTCAAGGAAAAGTTAACTCTTCAATATCTGAAACAGTTAAAGCCTCCAGAAGTCCGGAATTATCAAGCTTTATGCGTGAGAATTGATTTTCTCTACGAATCTTGCTTTAGGCTGAGCCCCAACCAGCTTATCTACTACCTTACCACCTTTGATGAAAAGAACGGCAGGAATACTGGTGATTCCGTACTGAATGCTCAGGTTTGGATTATGGTCAACATTCACCTTACCTACATTCACTTTTCCTTCATATTCTTTACTAAGATCTTCTATGATTGGTCCGATAGCACGGCAGGGACCGCACCATTCTGCCCAAAAGTCTACTACTGAGAGTTTATCCGAGTCCAGAACGGTTGTCTGGAAGTTCGCATCTGTAAATTCTAATGCCATATTATTCTGTTTTTATATATTACCTCAACGAATTGCAATTTAAATTTCTTTTCGCTTCTTTCAGGGTATTTTACACGAAACCTGAACTTTCAATGACCAATATCATACCTCAGTATAAATAGAACTAATAATTTGCCATTTTGTTTAAAATCTTGCTAAGCTGTCACAACTTTAACTTCCAGATAGGGATGTTTATTCAAAAACTCCGTCATTTCGTCATTCATTTCCAATCCCGTTTCGAGAGTGTTTAAACTCACTTTTGCCTGTAGTGCCCGGTCGTAAATATTAAATCGGATTGATGTTTTACCGGGGTATTTCTTCATGTTATTCTCGAAGAAATCAATTAGTTCCGGAGTAACTTCATCAGGTTTCATATCTATTTGTACCTGTCGGGTTTGCGTTTTCTTTAGTGACTCCAGCAGCATTATCTGCTGCACCTTAAATTCAAAATTATCCTCCTGATTAAACCTGTTTTTGAAGCCGCCAGTCAGGTACACTACAGCACCTTTAATAAAGTAATCTTTGAATCGAACATAATCCTCGCCGAAAAACGCAAATTCTGCATTGCCGGTGTAATCTTCGAGACTGACGATAGCGAACTGGTTTCCTTTTTTGGTAAGTCTGAGTTGAACATCCGTTATTAATCCGGCTAATCTGAACAACCGCGACTTTATCGGTTGCAGGTGGATGGACTCCTTGAATTCGGTAAACTCTACAATTGTATGCAATCCGTAGTACTGCATTTCAAACCGATAATTGTCGAGGGGGTGTCCGCTGATAAAAATTCCGGTTACTTCCTTTTCATGGTCAAGCAGTTCAGTCAGTGTCCATTCCGGGGCAGGTGGAATCTTCGGCGTTGCAATTTCAGGCATTGCCATATCGCCGAATAAACTATTTGTAG
>DATCKB010000198.1:0-5053 GCA_036562505.1 Parasegetibacter sp.
ATTGCCGGGTTCATGAATGCTGCTATAACAATTACATAATTTCCGAAATTAAAAGAGGCTGTATCCGCTATGGATACAGCCTCCTGACGTTGACGGGTACGGTTTCTTTCGGTACGAATCTCGTATGGCTGCTTTCCGGAGTTTCCTTACTCAATCTCAATCTTCTTCACGTCCGGTTTTGCATCTGATTTTTTAGGTAACACCATCTGAAGCATACCATTTTCAAATTTAGCCTTAGCTCCGTCTATATCTATCTTTTCATCAATAGTGAAACTGCGTTTAAATGACTGCTGAGAATATTCCTTTCTGATAAACTTACCTTCTTTCTTTTCTTCTGACTGAGTGGTTTCACCACTGATTGTTAACAGTCCGTCTTCCACCCTGATAGTAATCTGATCTTTAGTGTACCCCGGCACAGCCAGTTCTAAGAGATACTCCTTTTCGTTCTCGGTGATATTCACGAGAGGATAGGAACCTGATGTTCTGAACCCGTTGGAGAAAACTGAAGGGAATTCGTTCAGAAATTCATTCATCAGACTGTCAATTTGAAATCCTCTTGGGCGGTTAAATTTTACTGGTAACATATGCAAGAATTTTAAGGTTTTAAAAAATCTTGATCTTTGAATGCGCTGATCCATTATTCACGAATCAGATACATCAGCTACTGATCAAACCGGATGCCGATGCCGGTTCGCAGATAGCAGGCGGTCACCAAGTCGGTTTTTAATGCTCCTTGATGACAATATGACATATTTCACAAGATACTTAGGTCATTATGGCATAGCAAAGTGCGTGCGGAATGCATTAATTTTGTACTCTAAAACTTATGAAATGTATCCAGCAGAAATAGTAATGCCGATGAAGGCAGAATTAACAGAGAACGGATTTGAAGAATTATTGACTCCGGAAGATGTAGAAAAGACCCTTGCAGAAAAAGGAACTACATTGGTAATGATAAACTCAGTTTGTGGTTGCTCGGCAGGAAGTGCCCGTCCGGGTGTACTGATGGCTGTATCGAACAGTGAAGTCAGACCCGACAGATTAACCACTACGTTTGCTGGGTTCGACATCGATGCTGTAAAAAAATTGCGTGAACATCTCCTTCCTTATCCTCCTTCTTCACCGGCTATTGCCTTGTTTAAGGATGGTCAGCTGGTGCATATGATAGAACGACATATGATTGAAGGAAGACCAGCCCAGATGATTGCCCACAATTTAATAGAAGCGTTTAAGCACTATTGTAATTAATAGCAACGATTTAAAAGCCAAAAGTAAAAACTAAAGAGGGTGAATTTTTCGCAGCGATGCGAAATTTCTACTTTTAACCTTTTTAATTTTTACTTTTGGCTTTTTACTTTTAATACCAATACATGTATCCCAATCTTTATTATGCTTTTCAGGACTTATTCGGGGTAGAGATCAGGTTTCTGCGGTTTGTAAATTCCTTTGGTTTTTTTGTTGCCTTAGCTTTTATTGCTGCTGCGGTTGTGCTAACCCGTGAGTTGAAGAGGAAAGAAAGAGAAGGGTTACTTCAACCAATGGAGGAAACCATTACCGTTGGTAAACCTGCCGGTTTTTCGGAACTTCTGATCAACTTTATTATCGGCTTTCTCTTTGGCTATAAAATAGCGGGCGCCTACTTTCTTGACGCTTCCATCACCGACGATACACAGGCATATATATTTTCAGCGGAAGGACATATGCCTTCCGGAATAATACTCGGATTAGTGTTTGCCGGTTTGAGATGGTGGGATAAGCGTAAACAAATGTTACCGAAACCTGAACAAAAAAAGGTTAGGGTTTGGCCGCACGACCGGGTAGGAGATATGGTCATTTTTGCAGCTATCTTTGGTTTTGCCGGCGCTAAAGTTTTCCATAACCTGGAAAACTGGAACGAATTTGTGGCCGATCCGATTGGTTCTCTCTTTTCTCCGAGCGGACTAACTTTCTATGGAGGATTGATTTGCGCAGCAGTTGCCATCTGGTATTATGCAAAAAAGAAAGGAATACATTTCTGGCATCTTAACGATGCAGCTGCTCCTGCATTGATGCTGGCCTATGCGCTAGGAAGGGTAGGATGCCAGGTATCCGGAGACGGAGACTGGGGTATAGTAAATAACAATCCGAAACCGTTCAGCTGGATTCCCGATTGGGCCTGGGCCTATAACTATCCGCATAATGTAAACAATGAGGGTGTACCTATTCCCGGATGCGTAGGACAATACTGCAGTCAGCTACCGGAAGCGGTTTATCCCACTCCTCTTTATGAAACCCTCATGTGTCTGATTCTCTTCGGCATGCTCATGGCTATGCGTAAACGTATCCGCATTCCGGGAGTACTGTTCAGTATTTATCTGATCTTTAACGGTATGGAGAGATTTCTGATAGAGAAAATCCGTGTTAACACAACTTACTCTATAATGGGATTTGAACCCACGCAGGCCGAATTGATTTCAGGTGCGTTGGTTATTTCGGGAATTGTGCTCTGGTACTGGAGAAGAAAACTCAGTTCACCTGAACCCGGGATACGTAAACCTGACCGCTCTGCTGATTAATGGCCTGAAGCACATAAATTCCCTTGTTCAGTTCCTTTTTGAAGTTCAGTTTTCCAAAACCGTTCTTGCCGGAAATATTTTCCTGTTGAATCAACTTTCCGTCAAGCGAAAGAAGTCTTAAAATCCAGTTCCCGGGTTCCAGGGCTGTAAGATCGGCATATACGTGAGTGGATGAAGGATTCGGAAAGACTTTCATGCCAGTGTGTGGCTTTACCGGCCATTGAATCAGTTTGATATCGGAAACCTTCTTATGAGTTCCTTCAGACTGAACAACACGATACAATGTTTTGGAATTATCGTCATCTGCTTTGTCTCCTTTGAATTTATATTGCGTATATCCACTGCCGTTAACACGGGATGGGAAAGAAGTAACAGGCACAAAATCTTTTCCGTTGGTGCTCTTTTCAATTACATAGTTACGGCCTTCTTTTTCATTGAGCATCTCCCAGCTGACCTGATATGAGTTATCATTGATTTTTACTACACTCAGATTTTTGAAATCGCCGGGTAGGATAGAATTGTTGCAGTAATTATAGGTAATCTGAAACGTATAGGTAATTTCAGCCTGCTGTCCGAGTGTGTAGTAAATACCACCCGTTGCATAACCTGTTGTGGATGCAACATATTCAATTTCAATATCGCCTGAACCAAAGAAGTTTACAAGACCTGACGTAATTGTTGCCTGAATACCTTCTGCATCGTCCCATACGGTAAACGGACCGGCCGAGGTAAAATCGGAACCCGTCCCGGGTACATGGTCGGTAGGGGCCAGCAGAATAGGTGCTGACGACCACATCGGCAAAATGTTATCTGCCAGAGGAACATACGTCCCGTCAATCATCAGATTAACCTCATCCTGACGAACCAGACGAACTCGATAGGAAATCGCATTTGCGTCGTTATTCTCTAAAGTATAAGAGTAATTATTTACGGTGATATAGGAAGCAAGGTCTACACTTACCAGGGTGCCCGTAGGTATATTGAACTTGGGAAAATTGTAAACCTGAATTTCATTCCCGTTAGAAGAATGGGTCACTTCATAAGACAAAGTACTGTACGGAGCACCACCCGGACACTGAGCAAAAACCGCAGTTGAACCCAAAAAACCTGAAGTAATCAATAAGATTACAACTAAGTTGAATATTTTCATAGATACCTGGATTGGATATTTTAGTTGGACAGTACTAATACGTAAATATACCATCAATATTATATTAAAAACAGATCTTTTACCAACAATAAGAGTTTATACTTATTTAACGCGGGAACAGAATAGATACTGCGGTTCCGGAACACTAAAAAATACTGTAATTTAGCCCCCTGCACTTTTAATAACACAACTAAACCAGGTAGATTATGCCATCTTTCGACATTGTCAGCAAAGTAGATATTCAAACCCTCGATAATGCTATTAACACCACCACAAAGGAAATCACCAACCGGTTTGATTTCAAGAATTCTCATGTGCTGATTGAATTAAATAAAAAAGAATATAAACTGACTCTGGAAGGTGATAGCGAAATGAAGCTGAAACAGATTATCGACGTGATGATCAGTAAGTCGATGAAGCAGGGTTTACCAGCGGAAATCTACGATTTTAGCAAAGATCCCTATCCAAGTGGTAAAATCACCCGCCAGGAAGTAACGGTAAGAAACGGACTCAAGCAGGAAGATGCCAAGAAAATCGTAAAACTGATTAAAGACAGCGGACTCAAAGTTCAGGCGGCCATTATGGATGATATGGTTCGCGTAACCGGAAAAAAGATCGATGATCTTCAGGCCGTGATTCAGGCTTCCAGGTCGTGGAATCTCGGACTACCACTGCAATACGTAAATATGAAAAGCTAACTTGTATTTTCCGATAGAATTGGTTTTAAAGACAATAGAACAGATAAATAAAGCTAAACGCTGATGAAATATTCAAATTACCTGGGGATACTGGGTGCAGCTCTCGCAGTTATGTCGGCATTTCTACCATGGGCATATATTGAAACCGGTGATCTGACCATTACCGGCATGAATACCGAAGGAACCAGTTATGGTAAACCAGCTCTCATCAATATATTCATGAGTTGTTGCTGTATATTTCTCTTCCTCTTACGATTTATATGGGCAAAAAGGGCAAATGTTTTCTTTGCAGGGTTTAACCTGGCCTGGGCTATCAGAAATTTCCTGATTATAAACACCTGTTTTGCCGGCGATTGTCCTGAAAAAAAAACCGGAATTTATCTCTTACTGGTTGCGGCAGCTCTGGTTATGTTCGGTGCCCTGCTGCCTCCGGGAAGGGTGAATACACCCACCGCAAAATAAGCCTTATGAATTCTCCTGACCTGCTATGAATATCGAAACCTTCAGAAACTACTGTCTGTCGCTTAAAGGTGTTACCGAGTCTTTCCCGTTCGACGAAAGCACGCTGGTGTTTAAGGTAATGAATAAGGTATTTGCCTTAACGGATATTGATATTTTCGCCAGCATTAATCTGAAATGCGATCCTGAGA
>DATCKB010000205.1:0-3877 GCA_036562505.1 Parasegetibacter sp.
TACATGCAGAATACCGTTGGCGTCAATATCGAATGTTACCTCAATCTGAGGTACACCTCTCGGAGCCGGTGGTATTCCATCGAGATTGAACATACCCAGGCTTTTGTTCTGGTTTGCCATGGGGCGTTCACCTTGCAAAACATGAATTTGTACACCGGGTTGGTTATCGCTGGCAGTTGAAAAGACTTCTGATTTTCTTGTAGGGATGGTAGTGTTTGCCTCGATCAGGCGGGTCATTACACCTCCCATAGTTTCAATACCCAGAGAAAGTGGCGTTACGTCGAGCAGCAACACGTCTTTTACTTCTCCGGTCAAAACTGCGCCCTGAATAGCAGCTCCGATAGCCACAACTTCATCGGGGTTTACTCCTTTATGTGGTTTTTTACCGAAGAATTTTTCAACAATTTCCTGCACTTTCGGGATTCTGGTAGAACCTCCGACCAGAATGACTTCATTTATTTCTGATGCGCTCAGTCCGGCGTCTTTTAATGCTGCTTCACAAGGAATAAGACATCTCTCAAAAAGGCTGTCGGCCAGCTGTTCAAACTTCGCACGGGTCAGTTTTTTTACCAGGTGTTTGGGAACACCATCTACCGCTGTGATATAAGGCAGGTTTATTTCAGTTTCTGATGAAGAAGAGAGCTCGATTTTTGCTTTTTCAGCGGCTTCTTTCAGGCGTTGCAATGCCATGGGGTCTTTACGAAGGTCGATGGCTTCTTCTGACTTGAATTCATCCGCCAGCCAGTCCATAATCACTTTGTCAAAATCATCTCCCCCGAGGTGGGTATCACCGTTAGTAGATTTCACTTCAAAAACTCCGTCTCCCAGCTCCAGAACTGAGATATCAAAGGTTCCACCGCCGAGGTCGAACACGGCGATTTTCTGGTCAGTTCCTTTTTTATCAAGTCCGTATGCCAGCGCTGCTGCAGTAGGTTCGTTTACGATTCTGCGAACTGTCAATCCAGCGATTTCTCCCGCTTCTTTAGTCGCCTGGCGCTGAGCATCGTTGAAGTATGCCGGAACAGTTATAACTGCTTCAGTTACTTCCTGCCCGAGATAATCTTCTGCGGTTTTCTTCATTTTCTGCAGCGTCATGGCTGAGATTTCCTGAGGAGTGTAAAGTCTTCCGTCTATATCAATTCTAACCGTATTATTGTCACCTTTTACTACTTTATAGCTCCAATGGCTCATTTCCTCTGACACCTCGTCGTATCTCCTACCCATAAAGCGTTTTACAGACATAATGGTGTTAACCGGGTTGGTAATTGCCTGTCTTTTCGCTGCATCACCCACCTTTCTTTCACCATTCTTAAGAAATGCCACAATTGACGGCGTGGTTCTTCTACCCTCCTCGTTTGCTATAACTACCGGCTCATTACCTTCCATTACGGCAACACAGCTGTTTGTGGTACCCAGGTCAATTCCTATTATCTTTCCCATATTATGTTTTTTGACACTTTTGAATTTAATGACATCTTTGTTTTGTCAATCTTTGTGCCATCGGAACAAAAAATGAAAAAATGGCAGGCAGTCCGGTTTACTTCGTGCAGATTCTGTCTAAACCCCCTAACTTTATCATTATGCTCAGAACTCATACCGTCTGTTATCTGATGGCAGTAGTCATAGCTTTAAGTTCCTGTTCGAGCACCATCATGCCCGCAAAACCCGAATTATCAAGTTTCCGTTATCAGGCCGATACTTTACCCCTGTCGGAAATAGATATTCCCCTGCATATCAGTCTGAAGTCAATATATGAAATCGCTGAAGTTCAGGTAGATACCGTTTATACATCGCCGGGCTGGCCCGACCAGTATATTATTGACAACTGCTCATCCCGGTACATGTATCATTTTCGCCGGGGACCTTTACGGATGGAAGCAAGCGGAAATATTTTGAACCTAGGATTTACCGGATACTATAAAATTAAAGGCGCAACGAGAGTTTGTGTGGGAGGAAAGCCAATTACCTTATGGAGTCCGACCTGTACCTGCGGATTTAATGAGCCGGAGCGGCGGGTGGAAGTGGGCTTCCGGGCCACTCTGGGAATTAACAGAAACTATTCCGTACAGTCTTTTATTGAACGCCAGGAACCCCGGCCGATTGATAAATGTGAAATGTGTTTCTGGGGACAGGATATTACCCCTCTTGTAATGGATGGGTTGAAACTGCAGCTCGACAGTTCTCGGATTTACCTCGAAGACACGCTGGCCAGCCTTAATCTACGACCATATTTTCAACAGATCTGGGACCGGATCAATGCTATACATCCGTTATACGGATTAGGATATCTGAACCTTCAACCCGAAAGAATAAGATTGAGCCAGCTGAATGCTTACAACGATACGCTGCACCTGTCATTCGGAATATCCGCCAGGCCGCAGATTACCATGCAACGACCATTACACCGACCTGCGGCGGTACCTGACCTAAGCGAGGAAGAACCAGGTCGGGGCTTTGCTCTGTATATCGACAACCGCCTGAATTACGATTCACTTAGCAGGATTGTTTCCGCAGAATTCAAAGGTAGAAGAATTGATCTGGATAACGCCGGACCAATTAAGAAACATATTATTATAGAGTCCTTCACTATTTACGGAGCCCGGGGTGATAAGCTCGTCATTCAGCTTTCGTTTTCCGGATCCGACAAAGGAACTATTTATCTGACCGGAAAGCCGGTATACGACAGGGCACGCAAACTTTTGGAAATAAGGGATCTGGAATATGATATCAGAACCAGGGATTTACTGGTAAAGTCGGCCCAATGGCTGTTTAGCAGGAAAATTCTGAATGAATTGCGTAAATATTCGCAGTTTGACATGCAGCCATATTTTACTACCCTGATGACGACTATAAATACACAACTTAAAAGAGAATTGGTAAACGGGGTAAGTATGGAGGGTGCTTTAAGTAATTTCGATCTGATAGATATTCATCCTCTGGCAGAAGAACTGGTGATCCGTTGTGAGTGCCGGGGAAATCTGGAAGTATATATCGGTACACTCAGTTTCTAATTCGTAATTACTGCCGGATGTTCTTTAATCCTGTAATTACCGCCGGATGTTCTGATACATATCTCCCCGGGCCCGCCTTGTGACTTATTAAAGTTTACTGTCGACCTGATCTCGCTTAGCTTCCTCTAAAACCGGACTAACTTTGAAGGAAAATCGCTTCTGCGAAACATAACTGAAGCATACCACAATTACCGTGGTTAATATTTTTGAAACAGTCGGGTAAATTCCGAACCTTTCCACAAAAATCTTTAAGCAGAGATAGTTCAGGAATATACATACTATTACAATCGCCAGGTAACGGATAAGTTGGGTTTTGCCACGCAGGTTCGACTGTTCAAACACTACATATTTCGAGAGTAAGAATCCGATTGGAAAAGTGATACACAACGCAAATAGTAGCGCTGCAATATGCGGAGTCATAGCAAATCCAAAGATGTAAAAGATTTTCTTAGCGAAAATGAAATTATATGCCAGAAAAAACAGGCAAATGTCCAACAGTGTGTTTCCTCCACCACATGCTATGTACCGGAAGGTTTGCAGTGGCATCAGCTTCCGGAAAGGAGGATAGAAAAAATCAATAAAATTGACTATAAAACTTCTCAGCATCAGGTTTCATTTGCCGCACGCGAAGGTAGTGTATTAAGTTGTACTTTTGCACCGTTAATTGTAACGGAATGAGTGTAATTCAGAAAATAAGAAAGGCCACAGCTATAGCTTTAACGAACCTTTATCAGTTAGAAAACGTAGAAAATTTTATTCAAATCAATACCACCAAACCTGAGTTTGAAGGTGATTATACTATAGTTCTTTTTTCCCTTGTAAAACAACTCAGAAAATCACCTGAGCTAATCGGAAAGGAATTAGGC
>DATCKB010000214.1:0-2826 GCA_036562505.1 Parasegetibacter sp.
CCTGCCAGCGATAATTCAACCGTAGTAAACAAAGACACTACACCAAAGCCCATTGATAATTCCGACAAAACAGAATATATCGCAGGCACGGAACCTGAAAAAGAAAAAGAGAAAACTTCCTACGCTACAGTTACCCGCACCCATAAGGAATATCACCCTGAACCGGATGTAGTTACTCATGACCTGGCTATTCGCCCTTCAAACGTTGACCGACCGATTACTTTAACTGCCGGATATAATTATTCCGGTATTTCAGACGCGGTGCAGTACGCAGCGAATTTGGATCAGACAAAAAATCTGGTACCCGCCGATTCTTATGTGGTATATAAAAACAACAAAGGCGAACTGATCAGAATGTCTCCCAAACTGGCAGCTTTTGTTGGTGAAGATCCGGAAATCAGAATAGTTCCCGGTGTGGGAATAGTTGGAAGTAACCGGCTGAAATGGATTCTGTCACAGTGGGAAGAAAAAATCAACCGCAGCTCATTTATTCCTTCCCCGGAAAATTTCATGGATATCATTGCTTTGATTGAAATGATGGAAGGACAGGAAAAGAAGAAGTAATTGCTGATTAGTGTTTCTCAGCACCAGTCATATTCTTTACTGCCTCTTCCGGTACAGCCATTACTCTCCTGTTTTTATAATCGAAGCAAACCATTCCGGTTTTAGCTAGTGCGGCAGTATATGTTTTCTCTTCCTGAACAAATTCCAGTTTGTAATACAGGTCGAAGCTGGCTTTTGTAAAATCACGCGCTGTAACTGAAGCTATAATTTCATGGCCGTAAAAAACTTCTTTTTTGAATTCGATGGCTACATCAGCCATGATTAATGAAGCTCCCGCAAGGTTTAATTCAGAATAACCCCATTGTTTCAGATACTGAATTCTGGCTTCATGAATGATCGACAAAATAGTATCATTACCCACATGCCCGCCATAATTCAAATCGGTAATACGTACAGGGATGACCGTTGAAAATTTAAAGTTGCCAGGTAAATCTATTTTAATCCGTGCCATCTGTTTTTTTTAATTGTTGTTTATGATTTGTGTGAGCCGGCATTGCTGCGAACCGCAATCACCACTGTGTTCGGGTCCTATCGATCGTTCCAGATTCTCCAGCTTTCTTCGGCCTGCAGCAACAGCATTTCGTATCCGTTTTTGATAATTGCAGATTGCTTCTCGCCGTTCTTCAGAAACAAGGTTTTTGAAGGGTTATAAATCAGATCATAAAGGTAATGTTCTCCCGTGAGGAATTCATATGGAATAGGCGGACAAACATCAACATCCGGGAAGGTACCGAGGGGTGTGGTGTTTATAATAACTTTATGCTTTGAAATAATCGATTCATTCAAATCACTGTAAGTGAGGCTGGAAGAGCGATGCAGGTTTCTGCTTACAATATTATAAGCGATCCCCAGTTTCTTCAGTACGTAAGTTACCGCAGCTGCTGCGCCGCCATTGCCCAATACCAAAGCCTTGTTATGATGTGGTTGTAACTGTTCAAGAAAACTTTTTTCGAAACCCACGATATCAGTGTTATATCCGATAAGCCGGCCGTCCTGTATTTTAATGCAATTGCAGGCATTAATCCCTTCAGGAATTGAATCAGTATTGTCAAGGAATTGCAGCACCTGTTGTTTGTAGGGAATAGTGACATTCAGGCCGCGAAGCTCTGGCTCGGATGCCAGTAATTGTGGGAGTTGCTCAACAGAGCTGAGCGGATATAGTTCGTACCGGTGGTCGGTCAGCCCTTCCTTCTCAAATTTCTCCGTAAAATATTTCCCGGAAAACGAATGTGAGAGCGGATATCCGATTAAACCAAACAACGGCATAGAATCATTTTGACAGACAAGGCTTTTCTCTTATTCAATTATTTCTCTTTATTCAGATAAAGATGAAAAGTATCACCTCTCAGGCCGATACGCATGGCTTCGAGTGCTATAACTTCAGCAGGAGCAATATTTCCCAGGTTTACATTGCAGCCAATAAGTTCGAGGAAATATAACTGCTGTGCTTTTTGTGGTGCTTCCCAGATAATTTTCTGTTCCGGAATCTGGGTCAGAATTTCCTGCACCAGTCCCTGACGAACCTCTCCACTGTCGCGGTAAATACCAACGTTACCCGCTTCGCGCGCTTCTGCAATAACATAAGATGCACCGGCTTCAAGTTCGGCATGCATCAGTTCAATCCATTTATACGGCGGCATAATGTTGGTTGCGTCTTTACTTCCAACTTCACTGAGAACTTTAAAATGTTTGGTGAGTTTTTCAATGTAGCCGCATTTTTCTGCGTGGGGGATAGTAATGGAGCCATCACTTACTTCTACATATTCGATTCCAAAATCTTTACAAACACTGATATAATCATCAAACTGGTTTCTGATGAGGAAGGCCTCAAACATGGTTCCTCCGAAATAAACGGGAATATTTAAAGATCGGTAAACGTCAATTTTTTCACGAAGATTGGGAGTAACGAATGCTGTTCCAAAACCAAGTTTTACGATATCTACGTGAGGACTTGCGATGCTTAAAAAATTACGAACTTCTTCAATACTAAGTCCCTTATCCATTACCATTGTTATTCCGTTCGCCCGTGGTTTCTTTATACGTTCAGGTATCTGTGTGAGATTAAAGTTCATAGATAGATTGCTTATTTCAGGTAAAGAAAACAAAAAATTTAGAATAAGGGCGCTGCAAAAATACTTGAAATACTAACTTATCAGTACGCGAAGAGACAATTATCCAACAAAAATAATCCGGATCAAATCAGGAACTCCTGCGTTTTTTGTGCCGGGCAATTGTATCTGCCACCGGTGGATGTTGTAATAT
>DATCKB010000223.1:0-2945 GCA_036562505.1 Parasegetibacter sp.
GAAGTGGGTTTTGTAACCGTATCTGATCTGAAATCTGCTATTCTGCTCATACTACGAAGGTAGGAGAAAATGAGATGTCAAGTTTTCCTTACCTTTGCGCGCTATGACACAGGAACAAATTAAAGATATGAGAGACCGCCTTCTGGTCTTGAGGAGGTTTCTTTGACTACGATAACAGACAGGATAAAATCAGCCAGGACAAACAACTGACCTTATCTCCCGGATTCTGGGATGATAATAAGCGTGCAACGGCAATTTTAAAAGAGATCAAACTCAATGAATTCTGGGTGGATCTTTACAAAAAAGTCAGTGCAGATGTAGAAGATTTTGTGGTATTGTTTGAATTCTGGAAAGAAGGTGAGGGGCAGGAAGAAGATGTAAAACAGGCCTATGATAAGGCAATCGCATCTTTGGAGGAAGCTGAATTCAAAAGCACGCTCAACGAGCCCGAAGACGAGCTGCCTGCTGTATTGCAGATTAACAGCGGAGCGGGGGGAACAGAGAGTCAGGACTGGGCGCAGATGCTGGCAAGAATGTATCGGATGTACGGAGAGAAGCAGGGTTGGAAAATTACTGAAATGGATTGGCAGGATGGTGACGGTGCGGGTATTAAAACCTGTACCTATCAGTTTGATGGTCCATTTGCCTATGGATTCCTGAAAGGTGAATCCGGGGTGCATCGCCTTGTAAGAATTTCTCCGTTTGATAGTAATGCCCGAAGACATACTTCCTTTGCCAGCGTTTATGTTTATCCGTTAGTAGATGATACCATTACCATTGAAATCAATCCGGCTGATGTAAAAATGGAAACATCGCGAAGCGGTGGAGCAGGCGGACAGAACGTGAACAAAGTGGAAACCAAGGTACAGCTCACTCACATTCCAACCGGAATTGTGGTGGTTTGTCAGCAGGAGCGGACTCAACTGGGTAACCGTGAGTTGGCTATGCAAATGTTGAAAAGCCGGTTGTATGAACTGGAATTACAAAAAAGAAACGAAATTAAAAACGCCAATAACAGCAAGAAGAAAAAGATTGAGTGGGGAAGTCAGATACGCAGTTATGTTTTCCATCCTTATAAAATGATTAAGGATCACCGTACAGATTTCGAGGTCGGAAACGTGCAACCTGTGATGGATGGTGATCTGGATGGATTTATTAAAGCTTATCTGATGAGCGAAAAGGAGGATTAGGAATGGCCTGGATATACCTCATATTAGCAAGTATATGCGAAATAGGCTTTGCCGCCTGTTTAAAGCTGACAAACAATTTCACTAGTCTGAAATGGTCAGTTGCATTTATATTCTTTTATATCATGAGTATTATATTACTCAATAAGGCTGTACAGACTATTCCGCTGGGTACCGCATATGCGATATGGACGGGAATCGGGGCGGCTGGAATTGTAATACTGGGCATTTTTTATTTTAAGGAACCATATAATTTCTGGCGCCTGTTTTTTCTGAGTACGCTGATTATCTCGATAGTCGGATTAAAACTGGTGTCAACCAATAACTGAATAAAATTTAAAGTATGAACTACGGTTATTTTAGCTATCCCGAGCCGGCAAATGAACCGGTATTTTCTTATGCTCCCGGAACCCCCGAAAGAGCGGCTTTGAAGAAAACACTGGCGGAACTGAAGAAGAAGCCAATTGAAATTCCAATGTATATCGGAGGAAAGCAGGTGAAGTCGGGAAATAAAATGCCAATTCACCCACCACACGAAAAAAATCATATTCTGGGATATTTTCATGCAGGTGACGAGAAACATGTGAAGCAGGCTATTGACGCAGCGCTCAAAGCGAAGCAAAGCTGGGCAGAAATGCCCTGGGCCGACAGAGCTGCAATTTTCCTGAAGGCTGCCGATCTCATTTCCACCAAGTATCGTTACCACATGAATGCGACTACCATGCTGGGGCAGAGTAAAAATGTTTATCAGGCCGAAATAGACGCCGTATGCGAGCTGGCTGATTTTCTGCGTTTCAACGTTCACTTCCTGAGTGAAATTTATCGTCAGCAGCCAATCAGCGGTCCGGGTATACATAACCGTATGGAATACCGACCGCTTGAAGGATTTGTGCTGGCAGTTACTCCGTTCAACTTTACGGCAATCGGCGGAAACCTTCCTACATCTGCGGCCATGTGCGGTAACGTAGTGGTCTGGAAATGTGCGAACACTCAGGTTTATTCTGCACAAATGTTTATGAGAATCCTCCGTGAGGCAGGGCTGCCAGACGGAGTAATCAATCTGATTTATGTAAGCGGACCGGTAGGGGGAGATGTGTGTTTTTCACACCCTGATTTTGCGGGAGTGCATTTTACCGGATCAACCGGAGTGTTCAATGATATGTGGAAGACAATCGGTGAGAAAATGAGCATTTATAAAACCTATCCGCGTATCGTAGGAGAAACCGGAGGAAAGGATTTTGTGATTGCTCACCGCTCGGCAGATCCCGATGTGGTGGCTACAGCCCTTGCCCGTGGTGCATTTGAATATCAGGGCCAGAAATGCTCTGCAGCTTCAAGAGCTTACCTTCCTGATAATATTGCCAATGCAGTAAAATCCAAACTGGTTGCCGCTATTAAGTCGATGAAAATGGGAAGCACAGAGGATTTCTCGAACTTCATCAATGCGGTGATCGACGAAAGAAGTTTTGACAAACTCAAGAAGTATATCAATAACGCGAAGAAAGACAGAAAAGCTTCTATCCTCATAGGAGGTAACTGTGATAAATCAAAAGGTTATTTCATTGAGCCTACTGTAATTGAAACCCGCGATCCTAAATACGTAACAATGTGTGAGGAACTGTTCGGACCGGTTCTGACTATTTACACGTATAACGCGGATAAATACGAAGAAACGCTGGAGCTCGTTGACAACACATCTCCTTATGCACTTACCGGTTCAATAATAGCTACAGACAGGTCAGCTATTGAACTGGCAAC
>DATCKB010000229.1:0-9543 GCA_036562505.1 Parasegetibacter sp.
GCTGCAGTTTGTTCTTTTGTATATATACCCGGACAACCCGGAGTAATTCTTCCGGTCGGTGAAACAGCTGTCATTTCAGCGATAATCAGTCCTAAACCGCCTACAGCCCTGCTGCCATAATGCACGAGATGCCACTCGTTCACCACTCCGTCCACAGCGGAGTATTGTCCCATCGGCGACATTACTATGCGATTTTGCAACCGCATGTTCTTAATGGTAAACGGTGAAAATGCCGCTGGCGTATTCAGATCTTCAATACCTTCCGATTGATTGAAATCTGCCAGGACTTTCCTTGTGAACCCCGGATCGCGTAGTGCCAGATTTTCAAAAGTCACCTTTTTGGCTCGCGTCATAACGCCGAAGGCCAAACGCAAAAATGGATGATTGATGTGGCGGTCCATTTGCGTAAACCATTCCTGTGAAACTTTTGCAGCATGCTGAATCATTTCAACCCGGTTCCGCCGGCGCTTCTCATAAGCAGCAAATGCATTCTCCCGGTCTGTTCCATGTTCAATGATTGAATCAGCAAGGGCGATAGCGCACTCCATAGCGAGTTTCGTACCTGATCCAATAGAATAATGTGCCGTTGCTTTTGCATCTCCCAGAAGTACTATATTGTCTTTATGCCATACCTCATTCGTAATTGTTGGAAATTGCCTCCAGTGCGATTTATTTGAGATTAAGGTATGGCCGTCGAGTTCTTCCGAAAATATCTCCGAAAGTTTTTTCATGGTGTCGGACTCATTCGTTGTTTCGAATCCGAGCTGCTGCCAGGTACGGTCAGTACATTCAAATATCCAGGTGCTCATTCCCTTCTGGTACTGATAGGTGTGAGCTACAATGGTTCCGGCTTCTGTTGTTCGGAAAAAATACGTAAATGCATCAAGCGGCCTCGTGGAACCAAGCCACACAAACCTGTTGGTTTCCAGAGAAATTTTTGTACCGAAGTCGGCTGCGAATTTTTCTCTGATAAAACTATTGATACCGTCTGATGCTATGATGTAGTCGGAATCTCTGAAAGGTTCCAGACTGTCAATATTTGTTTCAAAATAAAGATCAACACCTTCTTCCCTGCATCGTTGTTGTAATAGTTGAAGCAGTACTTTTCTGGAACAACCGCAGAATCCGTTTCCGGTTATACGAACCCGTTCTCCGTTCCGGACAATATCAAGATCGTCCCAGTAAGCGAACTGGCTTCTGATTAATTCGTATGACTCGATATCGCGGGTTAGAAATTCGCTTAAGGTTTCATCGGAAAATACTACACCAAATCCAAAACTATTGTCAGCCTTATTTCTTTCATAAACAGCTATCTGTGCGGAAGGGATTGCTTTTTTCACAAGAATTGAAAAGTAGAGTCCGCCCGGTCCGCCACCGATTACAGATATCTTCATCAGTTAAGTTTTTGGTTGCCTGAAATGATTTTCAGGATAAATAATTCAATTATCGTTTAAGGGAAAACAGTTCTCCCATTTTTGAATAAAAAGAGCCTGCCAGTCTGGCTACCGGGCGGTATGTATCCATGTTAATCCTGTAGTCTTCCAGTAATATTTTCTCATCCACATGAAACAGCACAACCTTCCCAACCATAATAGTAGCTCCTCCAAATTTATTGTTTTCAATGGTAAAATGATGAGCTAGTTCGCATTCGAGTGTGGCTACACATTCTTTTACCCGGGGCGGACGAACCACAACAGAGGGTATAGGTGTTAGTCCGGCCAGGTCAAATTCATTTTCGTCGGGCGGAAGATTGCGGGAGGTGGTGTTCATTTTTTCAACCAGATCTTCGGTCACCATATTTACCACAAACTGTTTCGTAGCCAGTACGTTGTTCAGGGTATCTTTATTTAGATCCTTATTCTTTGTGGCCGAAAACATAACGTGTGGCGGATCATCGCCAACAGCATTAAAAAAAGAGAAGGGAGCCAGATTGGGAACCCCATGCTCATCTATTGAGGAAATCCAGCCTATCGGCCTTGGTATGACCAGACCAGACAGTAATTTATAAGCCGATTTTGAGTCAATTTCTGAAGGATTATATTGCATCTTAATGTATTATTTCAAATTCACAATTACCTGCAATTTATACATATCAGAGGAGGATAGATATAAAATGTCCCGGTATTTTGGACCGGGACATTTGCTTTTTACGTCGTTTATACGTTAATGTTATTTCTTAAGTTTCTTTAATATTTCCTCGATTGCTCTGTCGAGTTGAGGATCGCGGCCGTTAAGTTTGTCTTCGAAACTGTTAATCACGGTTATATCGGGCTTAACACCGGTCATTTCGAGATCGTCCCCTTCCAGTGAATAGCAGCCCCATGAAGGCATACGTACTGATGATCCATCTACCAGGCCAACGCCGCTGGTGAAGATGATCCAGCGATAAGTTTCGTTTCCGATAATTGTTCCCAGCTTCAATGCTTTAAATCCTGCAGCAGTCATTTCTGCATCGCTCAGCGATTGTTCGTTAATCAGCAGAACGATGGGTTTATCTGAAGGTGCGAAATGCGGCTGGGTCGACAAACGTCCGTCGCGGTATTTCCAGTTCAGATAAGTCTTTCTCGAAAGGAACTGGAGTACTTCGTCATGAACGTTTCCGCCGGTATTATATCTGAGATCGAGAATCAGTGCATCCTTTTGGTTCAGTTCACTGGTCATATCGATAAGGAATTGCTGAAGCTCAGCAGCCATCATGTTTTTCATGTACGCGTAGGCAATTCTGTTATTGCTCTTTTCATCAACACGTTGTTGGTTTTTGTCGAACCATTCATCGTGCAGATTATTGCTGATCGAGTTTTGAGGATGAAGTTTAACTTCCACTCTCTGGCCGTTCCTGAGGAATGCTAGCTGAACTTCGCTTCCGATAGAAGGTGAAGTGAAATAGATGTTGCGGTTCCTGGATTTGTCTACCTTAACATTATCTACTTCAATAAGCTCGTCACCAGGAAGAATATTGATGCCTTTTTTGTCAGCAGCAGATCTTTTTACAACATATTTTACTATATATGGATTGTCGTTTTCGAAAATGATCCCGGTTTCCATGGTTCTGTTGGCAAAAGGAACTGCTTCATCGGAGCCCGACGTACTGAAGCCCTGATGGGAAGAGTTCAGTTCTCCAAGCATATCGTTCAGGAGTATGCGAAGGTCTGAGCGGTTGTTGATATGCGGTAAAAACTTCTCATAGTGCAGCTTTACCTTGTTCCAGTCAACACCATGGAATTTTCCGTCATAAAAGTTTTCTTCTACCTGCGCCCAGGTTTCATAAAACATCTGGCTGAATTCTCCGGAAAGGTTTCTTCTGAATGTGTGACTGAGTGCAATAGGATCTGCCCTGTTGGCGTCAATATTCAGTCTGATTAAATTTCCTCTTGCTAAACCGAACAATGTGTTGTTGACCTCTACAATATTATTTACGCCACCGTCACCGCCGGCAATTTTTTCTGTTTTGGGAGCTTCGAACGGTTCAAGTACAGTTTTCCAAAGTGCAATCCTTCCTTCTCCGTGGTTACTGTTAAAAAGTACATGAGTCTTTTCCCCTTTTTTAATAACGGCAACCAGAGATTGTCTGCCGAACATTGGTCCGACCTGCTCTATTCTCTCCAGAATCCTGTCAGTATCTATGGTAATAACAGCAGGAACACCTGAAGGTGCAGCAGGGAGCTTGGCGGTATCTTTTTTATTGGTGTCAAAAAGCTCATTCAGTTTGTCGGAACGGAATGGATCATCTATTTTTTCAAGCGCAATACGGTACACTTTTGAATCATTTGCACCTGTCGGATAAGAAGGTTTGACGCGTTGAGAAGTGAAGTAGATGTATTGTCCATCTGGCGACCAGATCGGGTTTATTTCTGAAATACCGGTATTAGTCAGATTAATTGTTGTGCTGGTTTTCAGGTTGTGTAGGAAAATATCCTGCTCAAAATTGCGGAAGGCTGTGAATACAACGTATTCATCATTCGGCGAAAAACCAGGCTTGCTGTATTGTGTGCCCCATATTTCATCCCTTACGATGGTTTTACTTTCAAGAGTCTTAAGGTTCATCAGTCTGACCTCATCTCTTCCGCTCAGGTAAACAGCCTTGGTTCTGCCCTTATTCATAGCCAGGCCGCGGTTATTCTTCTTGTCTTTTGTTAACTGTTTCAGCGGTGTGCTGTTATCCGCAGCAATGGTGAACCAATTGGTATAACCTCCTGAAGTCTGGCTGAACAGGAGGGTTTTGTTATCGTTTAACCAGAACACTTCTTTCACCCGTTCTGCAGATTCTCTTTTAACCTGTTGTACAAATTTTCCGTCGGCGGTGCTGACGAACAGTTCACCTCTGGATACCATGGCCAGTTTCTTTCCATCGGGAGATACATCGTAAGCACTCACTGCACCTTTAACGTCAAAATCTTTTAACTGAGGCAGGGTATTGTTGCGGTAAATCGCTATGTCGAGTTTTTCGGCTTTCCCTTTAGCAACGTCGTATAGCCATAATTGATAGTCTCTTTCAAATACAACTTTACCACCCTCAGCGTTTACGTAAGGAGTTTTTATTGAAGTATTGAACCTGGTCAGAGCAGATTTTTTGCCATTAACGAAGGTGTAAAGATTGTATTCTCCGTTTGCTTCGTCGGATATAAAATAGATGTTACCGTTTTTATCGATAGTAGCTCCGAAGTCTTTTCCTTCCCAGGTAGTGTATTTCTTATATTGTTTGGTTACGGGGTTATACGACTGAATATCCGGATTGAAGGAACCTTTATATCTTTTACGGTGAACCTGGCTGGCGCTTTCCCAGGTATCGTTAAAGAATATTTCTCCGTTGGGATGGGGAACGAGATTATGGTCGAACTGAAAATAAAAATCCCCGAATACGCGTTTGGGAGTACCACCGGTAACAGGTATAGAAAAACCAGACATTTGTCCGGTACGGTTACTGGTGAAGTAGATGGTTTTTGAATCCCAGCTCCATGCACTTACCTCATCGTTGGCACTGTGAAAAGTGAGTTGTTTTATTTCTCCTCCGTTCATCGGAATAATAAATACGTCGGCGTTACCAAACTGTCTTCCGGTGAATGCAATCCACTTACCATCGGGCGATACCTTTGCGTGCGTTTCGTATCCTGGCATTCCGGTTAGTCTGACTGCCTGCCTGTTGTTCAGGTCAGCTTTCCAAAGGTCACCTTCAAAACTAAAGATGACGGTTTTGCCATCGGGTGTGAGGGTGGGGTAGGAAAGGAAATAACTGTCAGACTGAGCCCGGCTGGTTAATCCGGCACAAATCAGAACCAAGGCTACAAAGAATTTTTTCATCCGATTTAATTTGGGGTTTAGCAACAAATAAACAATAATTGATTTCTCACCTGTCTAAATTACGAATGTAACCCGTTAGAGTCTTTACCGCTTATGTATGCAATCAACCGTTGTAATGGTGTTATTGCCACAGGATGAGTTTAATAAAGTAAATCAGGGGTACCGGGGAATTTCGCATAAGATTTCGGATGAATACTATGGGAAATTAACGATGTTTAATTGCTGTGATTTAGTATATACACAATGTAGGCATTCGTAAAACTTGCATTTCGGCTATACAATAACGTTAATACACGATTTTTTTAGGGTTTTTACTAAATAATTTTTCAACATTTCACCCATTTGAATTTGTGAAACGTCTTATTATTATATCTTTATTACAGTTGTTTCTGATCATAATCCAATCTTGGTATTTTTCCCTTAATACCATAGTAATTTAACTATTAGAAAATGTATTAATTTTTAAAGTTTAAGTTTAACATCAATCCGATTAGATGAAAGCTCCGTATGATCAGTTATTTCTGGAAATGCTTGTAGAATTAACCAAATGTGAACAGTCTGATGAATCTGAACTGAAGAAAGTGGAGTCCTGTTTTGTCGTTGCTACACGATACTGGGAAAAACTAAAAGAACTTTGTCAATTTACATCCAACAACGCTGCTGAGGAGATCTATTTTTTCAGACATGTGAAGCCATTGTTTATTGGCCGTATTCGTTATTATACCATCCTTTACGAGGCACTGCTTTGTATACCTGATAAATCGGGTGAGTATAATTTCTGGGAAGAAGAAGCAATGCGGCTCGAACGTTTTTGTGAACGTCACGAAGACTTCATAAAGTATTTGCAGCAGGAGCCCGATGAGCGTGAGCATCTCTATTTTTTGAGAGAGCACTATGATACTCATCAGTTGTCACAGGCGAGAGTCTTCGACGCCGATCCGGAATTTTGCACCCAGATGGATCATATATTATCTGCCTGGATAGCCGAGCAGCTTTATCACGAGTATACAAAGAAGCGATTGGCAAAAGCCCGCTGATCCCTTTATGACTTTATTTTGATTTTTTTCATCTACCTTTCTGCAAGGGAAGGATATCCTTTTGTCGTCTGATTTAAGCATCCGTCTAAGGTTTGCTTTCACGGAGTTATATGTTTTATTACAACAGATACAATTGTTTTATGATGAAGATAATCTTGTTTGGAGTGCTGTTATTGATGCAGGTATCAGAAGTTTGCGCGCAAACCGACACTTCTGTTGAGGTCTCAAAGAAAAACGCAGAAAACAGCGACTATCTTGGGAAAATGGCTTTTGTAGCGGAAAATCTGGGAGAAGATGAGCCGTATTTACGGGTTGACGACGGTAAAACTCAGCTTACAGAGCGACGCGGTCTTAAAATCAGCATTCCGAAACTGGCTCCTGAAACGAGGCAACTGAGCGCAACAGAAGTTTTTGAGAAAGTAAAAAAATCGACCGTCATATTTGGAACCGCCTATAAGTGTAACAAATGTGATGATACGCACATGTCGCATGCCTCAGGTTATATTATTTCTGAAGATGGTATTTGCGTAACCAATTATCATGTATTACGCGGATATGTAGTTGAAACGGCCGGTAACAAAAGTATGGCCCTGCTGGTCATGCTTTCCGACGGTCGGGTATTTCCGGTAAAAGAAGTTCTGGTCTGCTCCGAAGTGAATGATCTGGCTGTGGTAAAAATTGATACCGGCGGCGATAAGCTTCCTGCGCTGGCACTCGGAGAAGCAGCGAAAGAAGGAGCACAGTTGTTCGTTCTCAGTCATCCCCGCCGTCTTTTTTATTATTTTTCCAACGGCATGGTTGCACATAATTTTATTTCATCATCTGTTTCGAAAGACGGTGAGTTCAGAAGTACTATGGCAATAACCGCTGATTATGCTGCCGGATCGAGTGGAGGTCCGGTTGTAGATATTTACGGTAATCTGATCGGAACCGTTTCGAGTACTAATTCCATTTATTATGATCAGCAACGCCAAACCAATCTTCAGATGGTGGTAAAAAACACCGTTCCCGTGAGTTGCCTGAAATCCCTTCTCATACTGGAGTAATTTCGAATGGTGATTTCAAAAAAAAATACGAAAAGTTTATAAAAAAATTACAAATAGTAAATAAAAATTCTATATTTGCACTGCAAAAGTTGCTCGGCATCTGATCAAAGCATCAACTCCGAAAGGAGCGCAAATGTGGTGATTATTAGTACTGGTTATTAACCTATGATGCATCAGATGGGGCAATTCCTTGCCCCGTTTTTATTTATAAGGTCAGTTCAGATTCGCCATCAGCCCCTGAAAAAGTCGAAAATTTATTATCTTCCCGCAAGTTTACCGTTTTAGCTTGAGTGATGCTTCGGATAGCTGTAAGTATCCGCCAAAATTTCTGTTGGGGAAAAGCATTTTTTTATGTTATGATAATTTTTCCTATCATTACATTCAATTACGATCCTTAGACTCAAGCTGAATGTTTTTAAGTCTAATCGAATGACCTTAGTCCAATGGCTGCCAATTAACAACGGGGGCTGTATCAGAATAGTGATACAGCCCTTTATTTATTAATGATGCACACAATCCGGATAGTTGAATCATTCGCTATATGTTGGCAGGAGAATTGAATTAGCTGAAATGTCTTTAGTTTTAACGCATGGATTCGCTGACACATATCGTAGTTGGAGCCTGTCTGGGAGAGGTGATACTCGGGAGACAAATGGGGCGGAAAGGGATGATGCTCGGAGCTATTGCCCAGAATTTTCCCGATATCGACGCTATAGCCGGATTCTGGATGAGCGGCGGGGCGGAACTCCTGGCTCACAGAGGGCTGACCCATTCGTTTTTCTTCGTTCTGGTAATTTCTCCCTTGCTTTCCTGGCTGTGCCTGAAATGGCAGCTCAAAGCGGGGGTACTTTACTACCGCTGGATTATTTTCTGGATGGTGCAATTGCTCGTTCATATTTTTCTGGATACCTGTAATTCTTATGGAACAGGATTACTTGAACCATTTTCGGACCAGCGCTTTCAACTCGATCTGCTTTTTGTTGCCGATCCTTTCTTTACTATCTGGCCGTTGTTGTTCTCGATGATGCTGATGTTTAAACGTATACCGCATCCGATAAGATTTCGAATGGGTTGGATCGGAGTACTGATTCCGCTGGTGTATGTAATCTGTGCTACCCGCTTTAAAGTGCTGGTCACGGAAAATGCTGAACGTTCAGCAATGGCAAAGAATATTCGGTACGATAAGATTTTCACCACTCCCACACCGTTAAATTCTTTGCTCTGGTGGGTAGTTATTCCGCAGGATAGTGGCTATTACGTAGGTTACCGTTCGGTTCTGGATAAATTCCCGCATACGGAACTGGAATTCATACCCCGCAACGATACGCTTGCGGTTCAGAGTACTAATCAGGTTGAATACCAGCTACTGAAGAAATTTTCAGCGGGATATTATACTTTGGAACAATGGTCAGATACGTTAGTATTCAACGACCTCCGGTTTGGCAGAATGAAGGGCTGGGAAGAAAAAAATGCCCGCTTTGCCTTCCATTATTTTCTGAATCTTCCGGACGCAAACGGACTGGTAATACAGCGGGGTAGATTTACCGGATGGAATTCGGAGTCATATAAGCGATTTTTTGATCGTATTCTCGGAAGATAATATTCCGGCATTTTTTCTACCTTGCAGGTATGCAACAGTATCACGGCCTGCTCAGGCATATACTCAATACAGGGGTTAGAAAATCAGATCGCACCGGAACCGGAACAATCAGTTGCTTCGGATATCAGATGAGGTTTGATCTTCAACAAGGGTTTCCTCTGGTAACTACTAAAAAACTTCATTTAAAGAGCATTATTCATGAACTTTTGTGGTTCCTGAAAGGTGATACCAACATTGCTTATCTTAAAGAAAATGGTGTCACTATCTGGGATGAATGGGCTGATGAAAACGGTGATCTCGGTCCGGTTTACGGTAAGCAATGGAGAAGCTGGGAAACCCGTGACGGTCGCGTGATTGATCAGATTCAGGATCTGCTTCACCAGCTTAAAACCAATCCTGATTCAAGACGAATGATTGTGAGCGCATGGAATGTGGGAGAACTTTCGGAAATGGCGCTAATGCCCTGCCATACCATGTTCCAGTTCTATGTGGCAAATAATAAACTGAGTTGCCAGCTTTATCAGCGAAGCGCCGATGTGTTTCTGGGTGTGCCTTTTAATAT
>DATCKB010000251.1:0-1807 GCA_036562505.1 Parasegetibacter sp.
CAGACTCGTCGCCGGAAATCAGAAAGTCAATAGGCAAATTACCGTATCTTAGATGCGGCATGGAGTTCTACAAACCAGAATTGAGAACAGTTAATGTAACCCGGTATATCACTCCGCTTCGGGAAGGCGGCTCTCTGCCCGCTATTGCAGAAGCTGATGATGGATTTAAATATGTTTTGAAGTTTCGGGGAGCAGGTCAGGGAATAAAGGCCTTGATAGCCGAATTAATTGGCGGCGAGCTGGCCAGAGCTGCGGGTTTAAAAGTACCTGAATTAGTGTTTGCAATCATCGATGAGTCATTCGGCCGTACGGAACCGGATGAGGAGATTCAGGACTTACTGAAAGCAAGCACCGGACTTAACCTTGCGCTGCACTATCTTTCGGGCTCTATTACCTTCGACCCCGTGGTCACCAGATTAGAACCGCTTCTCGCTTCAAAAATCGTATGGCTGGATTGCCTCTTGACTAATGTAGATCGCACGGCGCGAAATACCAATATGCTCATCTGGAATAAAGAGTTGTGGCTGATAGATCACGGAGCTTCTTTATATTTTCATCATTCCTGGGATAACTGGAAAGAACATTCATTACGACCTTTCACGCAGGTGAAAGATCATGTTTTATTACCTCAGGCTACTGAGCTTAATGCTGCCAATGAATTCTTTAAAAATATTCTCAGTGAAGATCTTATTCAATCGATTGTAGCCATCATACCCGATGAATGGCTTTCTGCTGCTGTTCCTTCAACAGCCCCGTCAGAATCAAGAGAGGTCTATGCGCGATATCTGATGAACCGAATTCAAATATCTGATTCCTTTGTTAAAGATGCACAACATGCAAGAGAAGCACTTATTTGAATACGCGATAATACGGGCAGTTCCACGGGTTGAAAGGGAGGAATTCGTGAATATCGGAGTAATTCTCTATTGCAAAAAAGCGAATTTTCTGAAAACCAGATTTTATCTTAACAAAGAAAAAATTCAAGCGCTATGTCAGGAAACCGATATAGAATTGCTGGAAAAATATATTGAAGCTTTAGAGAGGATTGCAGCAGGCGATGAGACTGCGGGGCCAATAGCAAAACTCGATTTACCTTCCCGTTTCAGATGGCTTACCGCCACAAGAAGTACTATATTACAAACATCCAAAGTTCATCCCGGGTTATGTGATGACCTCGGGGAAATGTTAGACCGGTTGTTTGAGGAGATGGTGGGTTGATGAACTCAATTCGTTCAATCACAACTGCCAAAATACTCATTTAGTGAAATATTTAGGACTCTCGGTGTATCCATTGCTCCACTGCACCGTCAGACTCATGCAGCAAAATGTAATTATCAGAGCGAATTAATATGTCAGGCAGTTTCTGGTGCATGCATTCATGGGTATCCATATAACCGCCGAGTTGGTTAAGCAGATTGCATTAAGATCGTTTACTGTGGCAGAGCGAACAGGCATTGGCATAAATATTTATTGAAGAAGAATCTGAAAGTTAGGGAATAAAACAAGTTTAATTTTAGTTCATGACAGCGAGAACAAAAAAGAAGGAACACATTATTATACTTGGTGGCGGGGCTGCAGGACTAAATGCAGCGCGCGAATTGGCTACAAACTGTAATGTCACCATTCTTGAGGCGCAGGGAAGTTTGGGTGGCCGCATAAACACCATCATTCCGGAAAATTTAAATCATCCGATAGAAGCAGGGGCTGAGTTTATGCACGGTCAACTCCCTCTTACGTCAAAACTAATCAGAGAAGCCGGGGTGAAGTCTATTCCGCTCGAAGGAAAGATGTTTAATGTAACTAGTGG
>DATCKB010000259.1:0-9603 GCA_036562505.1 Parasegetibacter sp.
GAGTTGAGGGCAACTATTATTCCTTCATCTCCCGCCAGATTTATTCGCTGTCCGATTTCTTTTCCCTCGAGCTCAGAAGAAGTGGAGAAGATTATCTTTCCTGAAAGGGGAGTGTGCGGAATATGTAAATATGAAGGACGATGACTTAAATTCAGTACTATCAAAAATGGTTGATAATCTTCGGAATAACGGATAAAAGCAAGTGCTTGTTTGTCTGCATACAAAGGCCGGTAACTGCCCCACATTAAGGAAGGCTCACTTTGACGAAGGACTATCAGCCGACGGTAAAAATTCAGCAAGGAATCCGGATCGTTTTTTTGTATCGCTACATTCGTTTTCTGATAGCCTCTGCCAACGGGAAGCCACGGCGTGGCCGATGAAAATCCCGAGTATCTGCTGCCGTCCCACTGCATGGGGGTTCGCGAAGGATCGCGACTTAAATTTTTTTCCGGCATATTCAAACCCTGGGGATCCCTTACCTGATCAAACGGAACAGGAAAATCTCTCATCCCGATTTCGTCTCCATAATAAATGGTAGGAGTGCCCCTTAACGTTAACAATATAATCGCAGCTATGCGTGCCTGTGATAGTCCAACTCTGCTTGTTATTCGCGGCTGATCATGATTACCCAGAACCCAGTTCGGCCACCCGTTTTTTGGTAATGCACCCTCATACTCATCAATGGCAGCAGCAATCTTTTGAGCTTCCCACGGTAGTGACAACAACATAAAATTAAAAGGGAGATGAGCCCCTTTCCCTTCCGTTCCGTAATACATGACTAACTGACGCAAGGGTAAATAAATTTCACCAATCATCATCCGCTCATTGTACTCATCCAGTAAATCCCGCATTTTTCTTACAATCTCGTGTACTTCAGGTTGGTCGGTGGAATAGAATGGAAGAAGTTGTTCATAATCTGCCATAAAAGGCTGGTAGTGGGGGTTGACCGGGTTATCGCGCAGCTGTTCATCTTTGATGATGTGCCACATCACATCCACTCTGAAACCATCAACACCTTTATTCAGCCAGAACCGCATTACATCAAACATTGCCTCCTGCACCGCCGGATTCCTCCAGTTTAGGTCTGGTTGTTCTTTCAAAAAAGCGTGATAGTAATATTGCCCGGTTCCTTCATCCCATTCCCAGGCAGGGCCTCCAAATACGCTCAACCAATTGTTAGGCAAACTACCATCCTGCCGGGCGTCCTTCCAGATGTACCAGTCGCGTTTCGGATTATCCCTTGAACTTCTTGATTCTAAAAACCAGGGATGCTGATCGGAACTATGATTGGGAACCAGATCCAGAATGAGTTTTAACCCTCGTTTATGGACCTCCTCCACCAACCGGTCAAAATCTTCCATACCTCCAAATAACTCATGTATACCTAGATAATCAGAAATATCATATCCGAAATCTGCCATAGGAGAAGGGAAGACCGGAGATATCCATACTCCTGTAACCCCCAGCCATTCAAGATGATCCAGTCGGTTCAGAATTCCATTTATATCACCGATACCATCATTATTACTGTCCTGAAATGACCTTGGGTAAATATGATAAATTACCCCACTCTGCCACCACAAATGCTTTCCATTCTCCATGATTATCAATCTTTACCCGAGCCTTAACCGTCGGTCCGGCCTTGAGGTGGTTAAAAATCTGTGCCAGCAGCGACACAACTGCTGCTTCCGGTAAAAAGAGTGCTTCTACCTGATGGCATTTGGTTAATCCCGAAGTAAAACGTTTTACCTATCGATTAAAATCAGTAAATTTCTTAACCATATAAACCCCCGATATATGCGAATCAGATTTTTACTCTTCTTCATTACGAACGTATTATTCGCTTCAGATGCGATTTCTCAATTGCAGATCACCCGAAATGGAAAGCCGGTTTCAAGGATTGTTGTAAACTTAGAAGATAGCATTGATCTTTCTGCTGCACATCTGATGCAAGACTTTATCAGAAGAATTTCGGGTGCAGAATTACGCATCATAGACGTGGGGCAGGGGGTTAGGAAAAATGATATTCTGATCGGAAACTTTCAGCAAAACAGAGCTTCAGTAATTCAGCAGGGAGTATCGAACAATAAATTCTTTCCATTTCATCCTGAAGTAAAACTTCAGGATCTTAAAGAAGATGGATTCCAGATTATAACGGATGAGTATATACGAATTTACCGCGGAGAAGGAAAGGGAAGTATTTATGCTGTGGTGACTCTTCTTGAACAGTACCTTAACGTGCAGTACTATGCGCAGCATACGGTATCTATTATTCCGGACAGGAATATTGTTCTTCCAGCAGGAATAAACAGAATTGAAAATCCGTCATTCCGCTACAGACAAACGCAGACTTATCATTTATCAGATCCCTTATATAAACTCTGGCACAGGCTTGAAGAGCCTTCGGAAGTATTCGCGGGAAACCTTTGGGTGCACACATTTGATCAGCTGCTTCCATCTGCGGAGTTTGGTGAAAAGCATCCGGAGTATTATTCCTTTATAAACGGACAAAGACGCCCCGGGGCAGCCAGTCAGTGGTGTTTAACCAACGAGAGCGTATTTGAAATCGTATCCTTACGCATCGATTCAATCTTCAAATCTGATCCAGGAAAAAATATCATTTCAGTAAGTCAGAACGATGGCAATTATTCCAATTGCTCATGTGATAAATGCAAAGCTATCGATGATCATGAGGGGAGTCCGTCCGGAACCCTGATATATTTCATGAACAAACTGGCCGGACGCTTCCCCGACAAGGAATTCTCCACCCTGGCTTATCTCTATTCAGTGGCACCACCAAAACATATCAAGCCTCTTCCAAATGTAAATATAATGCTTTGCGATATAGACTGCAGGAGGGAGTTACCATTAACAGATAATCCATCCGGACAAATGTTTGTAAAAGACATGAAAGGATGGTCGGCTATCAGCAATAATATTTTTGTGTGGGACTATGGCATCAACTTCGACAATTATATCTCTCCATTTCCCAACTTTCATATTCTGCAGCCCAATATGCAGCTTTTTAAGGCTCATAATGCTACGATGCACTTTTCACAGATCGGAGCGAAAAAAGGAGGAGACTTCGCAGACCTTCGTTCTTATGTGGTGGCCAAATTATTATGGAACGTGGATTTGAATGTGGATTCTCTCATTCAATCTTTTCTTAACGGATTTTACGGCGAAGCGGCTCCGTTCATTTATCAGTACCTGAAACTGCAGGAAGGCGCACTCGTTGCCAGCAACATTCCGCTATGGATTTATGATACTCCTATTACGCATAAAGAGGGCATGCTGAATAAGCATATGATGAAGAAGTACATAGCTTTGTTTGATAAGGCAGAATCAGCCGTTGCGCAAGATTCTGTGCGACTAAAACGTGTTCAGGAAGCCCGCCTCACCATTCAGTATTCAGAACTGGAAATTGCCGCCAACTTATCAGCCAATTGCGGATAAGGCGCTGACCGACGAATTATACGGTGGTGCTACTTACAATGAAGGTTGGGTGGGATGGGAGGGAAAGGATGGTGAGTTTGTGATTGATCTGGGTGAAGAAATGATCGTTGAAACTGTAGAAGCCGATTTTCTGCATAAACTTGGAGCGTGGATATTTCTTCCCAGGTCGGTTTCCTGCTCGGTGTCTACTGATAATTTAAATTATAAGTTTGTAGAAAAAATAACGATTGAAGAAAACAGGGAGGGAAGTGTTAAATATGTACGGATTCCCTTAAAAATGAAAGAACCCGGAAAAGTCCGGTATATAAAACTATATATAGAATCGGTGGGACTCTGTCCGCCCTGGCATTACGGTGTTGGCTATCCTGGTTGGTTTTTTCTGGATGAAGTTAATGTGTACTGAGTATTCAACTGGCATGGATTTTTAATTATTCATGCTTCATACACATACATACTTAATCAATGGAAAACAATGAATATATCGGTATTATACCCTCACACGAAGATGGTTTTATAATAACTGCAGAAACCGAGGTGAAGCTGGATGCTGAAAAGGCTGCAGAGAAATTATTTCATGTAGCAAAAGGACGCCTGCTGGATGTTAACAACTGGCATGGAATAGCAGGTGAACAGTTAGCACATTTTCAACTGACCGACGACTCAGGTATTGAAGTACCCGGACCGGCAAGAAAAGGATTGTTTTTCAGAGTGGATATACCCGGCCCCGGATCTAAAGAAGGCGATGGCTTTGACTGGGTTGAAATAGAAGAGATGGAGCAGTTCTCCTCAGTTGATAAAGATGGAATCGCATTGAGAGTACGTCCGGCCTCCAACCCTGCTACTAACGGTAATGAAACAGCGCATTTTTATTCGCGTGATTCGACCAGCACTTTTACTGTTGTACGTAACGGAAACATTGTCTCTGCTGTGATTTATGACATAAATACCAAAGCCAATAAAGAATCGGGAAACGTGATAGATAAAATCAGGAATGCGGTAGTGGGAACAGCAGCTATTTTAAGCTTCTCCAAACTACAATGGAAAAATCTCACTAACGGACTACTGGCGAGGTAGCTGACGAATCTTCTGTTTAACTGTTTTTCTTCTATTCCGGATTATCATAGTTAGTCCGGCTACCAGTACCGTCACACCAATCAGATAAAAAATATTTGTATTTTTTTCAGGGAGTTCTACCGGACCTGCATCTCCCAGGATCACTAATCCTGCCCAATATTGCGGAGCAAGCATTCTTCCTTTTGATTCACTAAGGTAGCCCAGCTTGGCCTGCCTCAATGCTTCATCCTTAGCCATTCCTTTACGGAGGTTATGGTAGAAATACTTCGTGATGATAGCACTGGACTGTTCATCTATTTTCCATAAACTGGTCAGAATACTTTCGCTTCCGGCGTAATTAAAGGCGTGGGCGAGAGATATCATTCCTTCTCCATCCTGAAAACTGGGTTTTCCCGATTCGCACGCGGTCAGAACAGTTAGGTTTGAATTCAGTTCGCAGTTGTAAATCTCAAACAAAAAAAGTGAGTGATCATCGGCATTCTGATTCAGGTTGGGAGAAAAAATTAAGCGGGAATATTCAGGATGTGTATTGTTTGATTCTGCATGGGTGCCGATATGAATAATCTTATGATACCCTGCGTTTTCTTTAAAGATGTTTTTTGTCGATTCTTCATTGATGAAAATCTTTCCGCCGAACAAACTTTTGGTATATTTTGCCAGATCAACGGTGAAGGGCAGGGGCAATAATGAAAGATAGTTTTTGTCTATCGCCAACGAGTCTTTCTCGACCGAAGCGTATTTCTTCTTTTGCTGATCTAAAAATCCGGGGGCGAATCCTACAAAATTCTTCTCGGCTTTCCTGCTCTGGTATAGCGGGTCAAGCAAGAATAGGCTGTAGTGGTAAGAAATAATATAATCAGTCAGTAAAGAGCCGGATGCCATCTCTCTGAAATGCTGAATTCTTTTCGGGGTGAGCATTTCGAAACTCAGGTTGAACAGAATTCCATCGGGCACAATCACTACTTTATTTGTTTTGATTGCCGCCTGAAGTGGTCCCCATAATTTGTTATAAAGGTCATGCAGAGCTGCACTTGTTTTTTCCACATTCATCCATTCAGAGGAAAGAATCCTGAGATCATCTTCCAGTCCTGAGTCGTTCAGGCGAAATAGCTGCCGGGTATTTTTATCGGCAACGAGGGCAAGCAGTTCATTGTTTACGAAAAGATATCGAATTAATGTTCCTTTTTCGGGAATGAGTTGCTGTATATCACTAAGGGATTTGAAGATAGAAGAGTAACGCAGATCGTAATACCGTGGGTAGTTTTTTCTTATTTCTTCTTGCAGCTGATTACGCTCTTCAACTGCTGCAAAATATTTCCTGATCTTCTCCTCGTATGAATCGGTGCCCTCAAAAGCTTCGGCAATAGCCCGGCTCAGTCTTTTTTCTTTTTCCTGAACAGATATGGGTACATGAGAAAACCGAAGACTATCGTTTGCTTCGAGGCGCGACCTGATTCGGTTATACATTCCCGATTCGTGTAAACTTATCATCTTGTCGAGATACGCCTGGTTTTTCGTTTCTTCATACAAGTCCAGGCTAAGTTGTTTTACAAATGCCAGTAAATCGGTATGATCAGCCATCAGCATCCGGATATCACCGGCATCTGTAATGACAGATTTTCTTGTTTCGAGAATGGATAGTGCTTCATCAAGGTCCTTCAGCAAGCTTATAAGAGAAGTACTGTCTTTTGCTGGCAGCAGGTTATATTCAGCTTTTGCCTTAAGCAATATAGCTTTGGGCTTGTTAAGTGAAATCTTTATGGAGTCGAGAAGGTTGTTGCTTTGGCTAATTTTATAATTAACGACATCCAATCCTTTTATACTGAATTCCAGTGCTTTATTAAATTGATCCGACTTCAGATACACTTCAGAAAGATTCAGTAACTGATAGAAGGAGGTGAGCGACTGATTTCCCTGTGTTTTTACCCCATAATCATAACCCTTTTTGGCAAGAAGGATGGCTTTGGCAGAATGATTATTCTCTGCATAAAACTGCGCCGCATTTCTTAGAAAATCGAGATAGGAGTTATCATAAAATCCCTGAAAAGCTTGTTCGTATAATTTGTCTCCCTCTTCGTAGTACCTTGTAGCAAGAGGAATATTCTTAAGATGATCGTAAATGAGGGCCAGGCTATAGCAGGCATCGGCTTCCCAGAAGAGATTACCTCCTGCCTGTTCCTGAAATTTCTGAAGTCCTTTTGTCAGAAATTGTTCAGCTTTCTGATATTCCCTTTGTGCATAGTAGAGTTGTCCGAGTAATACGAGCGATTTAAAAATTTCCTGATTGGTGGAATCAAATACTTTCAATTTCTGCTCGTAGGAATATTCCAGCAGTTGTTTTGCCTGCCTGAGATCTCCTAACTCCTTATAAATTCCACCTAAATTTTCGATAGCCTGAAACTGAAATGCCAGCGCATCATTTTTTTTCGTGTGCGGACCGGGAATAGCCAGAAAGGATTTGAGATGGTTGATAGTGGTTTTCATGGCCTGAATGCTCTCGGTAGTTTTTCCCTCTATTCCATATATTCCTGCCAGGTTATTGTTAAGGAGAGCAGGACGGTAATAATGGTTTAGCGGATCATTCTTGTCTAGTTTCGCTAAAGCATTCAAAGCTTCTTTATAATAAAAAGAAGCGCTATCGTATTTGGATGCGTACCACATGATGCCTCCCATGGATACATAGGCCAGATAGAGTCTTTCGTAGTTGGTGTCTTTTGCAGACTGGAAGGTTGCGAGTGCTCTTCGGTTGTGGTACTCAGATAGTGAGGCATTCCCCATCCGGTCAGCATAAACCCCCATATCATTTTCTATTGCGGCTAACTGATTGTCTGAACGACCTGGAATCCGGTCAGTAAATTTTAATGCTTCCTTTGCTGCAGAGTAGGCATGATGATACTTCTCAATCATTTCATAGAATCCGGCAGCATTCTGGTAAAGCCGGCTCAGAGTAGAAGGATTTGTAGTTTTTCTGTGAATTTCGGAAACGAAATTTTCTACTTCTTTTATGGATTTTTCAGCACCTGAGAGACTGAAATGTATGTTACCTACGTACTCCACATAGTAGGTAAGGGTATCCATATTTTCTTCCTGAAAAAAATAATTCGTCTGTTTATTCAGCTCAGTCAATGCCAGCTGAAGATCGCCATCTTTAAACGCCTTTCTGATTATGGCTCTTCCCTGCAATGTGTCCTGAGCATGAGCAAGATTTCCGCTGATTAGTACAATCAGCAGCAGAAAATATTTAATTATACTTTTGTTCATTAATCTTTTAATAGTGAAAGCAAATCCTGTTTATCTTCATGGTCAGAGCTTTCAATGAAGGATTTTGCTTCTTTTATACGACCCATCTTCAGATTTGCGAGACCCAGATACCAAAGTGCATCATTTCGGAATGCGCTGCTATTGTCTGCCACTACTTTTTCAAAATATTCAATGGCTTTTTCTGCATTCTTGCCAGCCAGATGGGCTGACCCGATAAAGTAATTCAAGGTATCACTGCTACTGTTAGAAGCGAGCAATTTATCCCAGGATTTCAGGGCTTCTGTGTATTCACCTCGCTTGTAGTTTACCATGGCGCGTTCAAATTCATAATTATCAGATACACCCATGGCTGTGATCAATCCGGGATCCGGAGAATAATAATCTGCGAATATTTTTGAATAGTTGTTTTGAGTGTTGAAGAACCACCAGATGCCAATTCCGGCAAGTAAAATCAGTGAGGCTGCTACCAGCCAGGAGCGGACTATAAATTTTCTGACTGTCGATCTGGTTGAAGAATAGGTTTTTAAAATTTTTGACCCTGTTTCTTCGGAGCTTACCTGAGTACCGGTGTTGTTTTCAAAGATTTCCTGATGGAATTCGTTCAGTTTTTCGGTCAATCCGGCTTCTTTTATGCCGATCAGTAGAAGCCGGTGTTCTTCAACCAGCTCGCGAAGAGCAGGTTGTTGGTTAAGCTCTGTTTCGAAGGTGGATATTTCTCCGGCTGACATTTCGTTCAGCAGATACCGTTCGATACGCTCAAATTCTTCCTGTGATATGTTAGGCTCCAGATTCACCGTTTCTCATTTATCATGGTTCATCATTGCACGCAGACGCTGAATACAACGATATTTATTATTCCTCGCTGTTGCTTCTGTCCAGCCGAAACCATCGGCAATTTTCTTAAGTGACTCTTGTTTATAATAAAAACGTGTCAATAATTCCTTACAGTTATCTCCAAGCAACCGGAACTGTTCTTTCACTTTCGTGATATATTTTTCCTGATCTTCAGAAAGGCAATCTTCCTGTGATTCATATACATCAGGCGTTTCGGTCATGGAGGTTGTTCGTTTATAATGACCAGAACGCAAATAATCCAACCATTTGTTTTTTGCGATCCGGTATAAGTAACCAGAAAGTGCGGTTTCATTCTCAGGTCTGAATTTATTGGCCTGAATATTTCTCCAGACTGCAATAAAGGCCTCCTGGAACACATCTCTGGCTTCTTCCGATGAACCATTATTTTCCAAAACATATTTCTCTGTTTTTGGAAAATTTTCCAGGTAGAGGACCCTGAGCGTCTTTTCGTCATTCGCTTTTATTGCAATAACCTGCTCAGCCTGTTTACTATATGTCTTAAAAGTTTCTTCTTGCATTGGACGTCAACTCCATGCAAAAGATACTTTGATTTTTTTTTGTACCAAAATAAAATCCCTGTTTTTAGTTATCAGCTTCGGTTATCCATCAAAGAAGGGAGATGATAAAATTCCCTTTCCGGTGGTAATTGGGTTGCATTCCTGAACCTGCCATTTCTTTAATTACTTCAATCCATACCGTGTCAAGATTGCCCCTAAGTACGCCGTAGTTCGTCTGATTTTCCCGGTTTAATCCCGTGGTACTGTTCAGAACAGAACTATTTTCACCGCTTTTGTTGGGAAAACCGTTCAGCACAATCAGGAACAGTAATAGAAGAAATAAGTATTTCGTGTACTTCATTATGGTGCAAGCTGATTACACCAGTACATCGGAAGGGGGGTAAAATGTCATCAATTCCCGAAAAATAAAAAAGGGCCAGGATAGACATCCAGCCCCGTT
>DATCKB010000260.1:0-2830 GCA_036562505.1 Parasegetibacter sp.
CCCGAAAGGTGGGTAGCTAATTCTCCGGACAGCATATTGGCATTGCTTCCCGTACAATAGATATCACAGGTATTTTTTGCCAGCAAACTGCGAAGACTTCTTTCAAACCCTTCTATCTCCTGCACTTCATCAATAAAAAAATAATTATGCTTGCCTTTTGGGAATTTATTTTTCAAATACTGATTCAGATCGGTATAAGTTCGGATGGCTGAGAATTCTTCCAGTTCCATGTTTATATAAACTATATTGGCATCTGCGTCCCTGCTACGGATATATTCCATCAGTTGTAAGAGCACATAACTTTTCCCTACCCGACGTTGGCCAGTCAGTACTTTTATAATCGGTTTATTAATAAATGGAATAATCCGTTTGGTATATATAGTTCTTTCTATGAATTTCATCCGGTTTATGTTTGTAGAAGTTTCATGTATAAATGAAACTCTGCCCAAAAATACAAAATGTTTCATGTATAAATGAAACTCTGTCCAAAAATACAAAAAGTTTCATGTATAAATGAAACTTTTAACAAATAGATGAAAAATTTAATATATGTAATGAAAGGTAAGCCAGCAGCAACCCTTTCAGGCTCCAACCTTCGTCTAATAGAGGCCAGTGAATATCCAGACCGCCTGCAATTAACTCGTATTGCATTATAGCAAAACCTGATACCAACATTTCCCTAAAATAGAATTGTCCCATCATTTCTAATCCCAATAAGTACTTAAATCCTTAAATAATTAATTATTTACTTTTAACGCTTTAGGCATTTAAAATAATGGTAATATTTTTATACTTCTCATGGGTTAACTAAGGATTCTCGCTTCAATAACACTCGGTCGAAAAAATTTATTCTAAGTTTGAACGACCAAACCAGACCAGAAAACCAGCATGCAAGAAAAGGAGAATAATGAGCAGCACCTTATTCGGGAAATAAAGCAAGGTAATCAGGAAGCCATGAAAGTGGTTTTTCGAACCTATTATCCACGGCTGCTCTTTTTTACCCTGCAGATAGTGGCAGACGAACAGGAGGCGGAAGATATCGTTCAGGAAGCACTTTTCAATTTTTGGTTGAACATTAGTACTAAAAAGCTGGTCCCGGAGCATACTGAACGCTACCTCTTTAAAATGGTGCGGAACCGCTGCATGAATGCACTCAAACGTAAACAGCGAATTGATAATAAAACCGTTGAAATCCGTAATCACCTATACACCGATACAGATCAGAAGCTGGAAGAACTAAGGGTAAAAGAACATCTTTTTAACCGTATAGCCGAAAGTTTCGTACATCTTACTCATCCACAGCAGGAAGTGATGAAAAGTATTTATTTAAAAGGACTTTCTGTTCAACAAATTGCAGAGCAGCTGAAAACCACTCCCAATAACATACGTAACCACAAAGCCCGCGCAATTGAGCGCCTCAAACAAGTGCTTTTAAATGACAAGCTGCTCCTTCTTATCGCGATGCTGAATTTTTTTTGAATTTCCTGTGATAAATCGTCAACTCGTTTGACTATTATATAGTGGCCTTCTGAAATCGGGTCTGAATTGTTCATTTTCTATACCAGATTCCTTGAATTTCAGGTTGGATTATAATATATGGGCCTCATAAAACAACTCAGTTATGCGAACTCCGCCGGAAATAATTGTATTACTGGATAAACTCTTTCAGGGCGAAGCCCTTAGTATAACCGAAAAAGAAAAGCTGAAAAACTGGTTATTCAGTAACGGGATTATCAGCAGTAACGAAGAAACGTTATTTGAAAATGCCGGTTGGGAAAAAGATTTCGTTGATTATTTTTCTCTGCTAAATAACAATGAGAAAATTGATCAGGCATCACAACAATTTTTATCAAAATTGCAGCCTCGTAGTTCGGCAGCTACACACTACATCTTCCGTAAATGGGCATGGGTGGCGGCCTCTGCAGTCCTGGTACTCGGAACCGCAGCAGTACTGTTTTTTAATCAACGGGAAAATTCAATAGCCTCCACGTCTCCCCAAACTGAGATTGCTCCGGGCAAAGAAGGTGCCATTCTTACTCTTGCAGATGGCTCGCAGATCGTGTTAGACAGCCTGGGAAATGGAGCTATCACAACAGAAAACGGTATTCAGGTGGAAGTAAAAGAAGGGAAGCTGGTTTATAGAGCGGCAACCGCAAATGTAACGTCTTCAACGCCCTTATATCATACTATGTCTACCCCCAAAGGCAGACAATATCATCTTACTCTTCCGGATGGTACTGGAGTCTGGCTCAATGCCTCAAGTTCCATAAAATATCCCACCACATTCTCGGGACCCGAACGAAGGGTGGAGGTGACTGGTGAAGCTTATTTTGAGGTAGCTAAAATGAAAGACAAACCTTTTCGGTTAAACATTGCCGATAGGGCAGAGGTTGAAGTGCTGGGAACTCACTTTAACGTGAATGCCTATTCGAATGAGAAGTCTATCCATACAACACTGATTGAAGGCTCCGTAAAAGTAAAGCCTCTGGGAAATGCAATTCCGCCAAATGCAGTAGTTCAGCTTCGCCCCGGACAACAGGCTCAGATCGTAAACCTTCTCATAGAAGATGATTTAAATGAGCGGACTGATCAACCGATAAAAGTGATAGATGACGCTGATATTGATAAGGTGCTGGCATGGAAAAACGGTATGTTTAATTTCAATAACATAGATTTCGGCGCGGCTATGCGTCAGCTTGAACGGTGGTATGATATTGACGTCGTGTACGAAAACGGAATTCCTGAAATAGAATTATACGGGAGTATGACCAAAGACGTATCCCTAAATGATCTGCTGATAGGGCTGGATAAGATTGGTGTTAAGTGCAAA
>DATCKB010000263.1:0-5658 GCA_036562505.1 Parasegetibacter sp.
TCACTACTCATATCCTGCGCTTCATCAATTACCAAAACCGTCTTGGTAATGCGACTGGTTTCTACTTCTTTATTCCGAATTGCAGCGACCGCCGATCTTATAACTTCTTCAGAATTGTCAACATTTCCGATTTTCCCCAACAGGTCGAAGCAATAGGAATGAAATGTCTTGATCTCCACGTAGCCTGCCGATTTTCCGATCAATTCTATCAATCGCTTTTTAAATTCCGTCGCAGCAGCTCTTGAGAAGGTGAGCATCAATAGCTGTTCATGCTTTACATCTTCCATAAAAAGAATTGATGCAAGCTTATGAACTAACAACCTTGTTTTACCGCTTCCCGGTCCGGCAGCAACAACGATATGATTTGCTTCCTGATCGTTAATAATCTTCAATTGAGTAGGAGATAGCTCACCAAAAAGCTGCCGGAACTTTGCAGGGGTTATATTTCGCTTAATTTCCTTCTGCCTGTTCCCTTTAAAATATTTATTCAGAAAGGCTGGATAGTTTAGCTGGAAATAATCTTCAACAAACCGAAGTGCAGCTTTGTAGTCGTTGAGCATCATGTTTGCATATTCACCTACTATATGTATTTGCTGAATTTTGTTTTTATAGAACTGATCGAGCTTCTGATAATCGTCGTTCGTGTACTGCTTCTTGTTGTTACTTTCAATTCTTTCAATCGTTAGCCGGTTATAAAGAACCAGAAATCCGCCTTCTATCTTTATTGCTTCGATTCTGGACAAATAAAACAATGCGTCTTCAACATCCTCGACAGTAGTATTATCTTTGAAAAATCCCTGACTGGCTTCATAGCTTTTTTTCAGTTCATGCACTGAAAACTCCACCAGCACTTCCTCGCGATCCTGGTTTGCATGAGTACTGTCATTCAAACTTCGTTCATACAGGAGTTCGATGATGTGTTTTGCAATAGCCTGGCGCTTTTGCAATTTTTCAGACAGGATATCCTTGGATTCACAACACCGGATAGCGAGGTGATTTTTTGAATCTATGCTTTTTCTCTCTATCCATTTCTTGATAGTCCAGAAATTAATAATTGTTTTGATCTTATTCGTTGTAACGTCGCTCACGCCTTTTTTTCCGATGTCCTCATTCAGCTCTTTTATATGAAATACCTTCGCCTCCTGATCAAAATACGTATGCAGATGATTCTCGATCCTGGAGTACGATTCAAGAATATGTAGCGAGCGATTTTTTTGTTCGCCTCTCCTGATAAACGCTGTTAAATCTTTTGAATCCGCCAGGATACCCTCTTCCCGGAGAAGATTTACTATTTCTATCACTTCTTCCTTGCGGATTCCCAGGTGATCGCTTAAATAATCGATTCTGCTTTCACCCGCCTCCTCATTTAATCTCTGCCTGCTTTTGCTTGAAATAAGTTTTCTGATTATTCTGATTGCGTTTCCTTTTTCTTCGGCGGTGAATCTGGAGGAGGCGTTTATCTTACCAACAGCTTCAGCCACATTTTTGGCTAAAATACTATTGGCAAATATTCTTGGCATATTCTGGCCTCTTTTGAGATATCCGGCGTCTTCCAGGGCAGCAATGGCAGTCGTTACTCTGGTTTCTATGTCTCTCACTCCATCATCCCAACCAGCTATTCTGGCGATTTCCAATGCAGAATTCGATACGGTAGTTCTGAACCGGGTTATATCTTTTATTGCTTTCCAGACCTGTTTAATTTCATTTATGGAAAGTTTGCTTTGATTCAATAAAACAAAATGCTTTGAAAGATCATCTTCATTGAATAGGACAAAGCAATCTGCTCTTAATTTCTCATCGCGACCGGCTCTTCCCGCTTCCTGAACGTAGTTTTCGAGGGAATCGGAAATTTCATAGTGTATTACCAGACCTACATCACTCTTGTCGACTCCCATCCCGAAGGCAGAAGTGGCTACCATTATGGAAACTTCTCCGGATATAAATGCATTCTGGTTTGCCGTTTTCTCTGAGATATCCATTTTGCCGTGGTAGGGTTTTGCATTAAACCCGTCGGTGGTCAGCTTCTCTGCCAGTTCAATTGCTTTTTTGGTTCTTGAAACGTAAATAATAGTCGGACAGTTTCTCGCTTCAATCAGGTTGCGTAGTTCCTGATATTTATCATTATCATCGGTCTTTGCCCTGACTTCGTAATGTAGGTTAGTTCGGGAAGCCTTAGAGGTAAACAATTCGAGATTGATGGACAACTTTTCTCTGAAATAAGTACATATATCTTCAATCACCTGAGGCCTGGCTGTTGCTGTAAAACATGAAACCGGTATTCCCTCTGAAAGATTCTTTTTTTCCTGAATCTGCTTAATAAAATCACCGATGTACATATAATCGACTCTGAAATCCTGTCCCCATGATGAAAAGCAGTGTGCTTCATCTATTACAAAGCGGGCGATCTTTCTTCCTAAAATCAGCCGTTCGATAGATTTGGAACGTAGTGATTCAGGAGAAATATACAGAATGGAAGCAGACCCATCTTCTACTCTTTCGAATGATTTAGCTCTTTCGATGGGGTCAAGCAATCCGTTGATAGTAACTGCTTCCGTGATTCCTTTTTTCTCAAGATTATCCACCTGATCTTTCATGAGCGATTGCAGTGGGGATATAACTACTGTGAGGCTTCTTGATGTTTTTCCAAACATCAAAGCAGGAAGCTGAAAGGTGATGGATTTGCCGCCACCTGTCGGGAAAATGGCCAATAGGGACTTGCTGTTCAATGCTGCGTTGACCGCGTTTTCCTGTAATGGTTCGTGGTTGTCTCCGAAAGTGCGAAATCCATCATACCCGAAGAATGCCTTTAATCCTTTGCGGGCGTCGAGTGCAGAATTGCAATACTCACAACCGGGTAGGCAGGGTTTGTTTCTTAACTGAAACATTGTACGTTCTACTTCCGGGAAGTTTTTTACGATCCAACGAGGTGTGCAGAAATTCGTTGCCGGGTCCTGAATATATGAGAAGATTATTGAGAGGCTGTAAGCCAGTTCAATCGGTTTCTCAGTCACAAATTTCTGCAGGGGGGCGTTCCTGCAGATTTCATTTTTAAAGATTTGTTCAATCAAGGGGATGGGATCAGTTGTAGCGCCGGCATATCCTGCATATTCTAAATAGTGAAAAAAGGGTTTGAATTCTTTGGTCTGGTTTAGGAGCAAATAAAATATCTGTTTCAGAACCAGGTTTAATTGCTCAAATGCAGCTACTTCAGAATAGAAAAGATTTTTTGCTTTTTTTGCATCCGTGAGCGGATTATTCAGGTCTTCGGGTTGGATCTTGTCGTCTTTCAGCAAGGAATGGTACTCTTTGCCCGGGAATAATAAAGGTGAGAGAAAAAGAGTATCAATCGCGTTTTCGATATCTATACCAGCCTCCTTCAGCGCATTACCCAAGTATTTCAGATCATGCCGGAGAATATTATGCCCGCAGATAAAATTCGCTCCTTTAGCAAACTCTACAAATTCGCTAAGAGAAGATTTATGAAAGGAGCTTCCATTTTCTCTGACGCCACCGAGGTCAAGAATTTTGCCGTTATCAGGGTCTATTTCGGCGTCAATAAAGGTAACAGGGTAAGTGATATGTTCAGTTCCACGGATCAAGGTTTGTAATAATTTTTCATAAGCCTTTCAGGACCGCTTTGTCTGGGTTAATAAAAGACAATTTATGTGTTTTTTCACATGTATGCAAGGGGAATCAACTGGGAAACCTTTAAAAAATTAAATCAGGTTGCCTCCGAAGATTTTGTTTCATTCGGGATTTACTCCTGTTCAAAGTAGTCTGAATCAATTCTTTTAATTTCGTATGTGTTCTGCACAGATACACCGAGATTAAAATCAATCATATATTGGGCTAATTGCTCCCGTCAATCAGAACAATTTTAGTATCCATTTGTGAAGCATAAGTAATCGCTTCTTTAGAAAACGAGGATGTTGTAATAAAAACTCCTTTTTTCGCTCTTTGTCCGGCAAGTGCGCCAACGAACCGGCCTATCTTTGCCTGACAGGTGACCAGGATAACGACCGCCTAGTAACAAACCTTTTTGAAAAATCAGTCCAGTTTATAGGGGGTTAAGACAAAGAACACCATAGAACTAGGAATTCCTAAAACCGGAAGAATGTCGTCAGGTTTCTCAACCTATGTTGACTCACCTTACATTTCAATACTTGCTGGAAGGGCATCAGTCGCAATTGAAACCAGCTTTGCCGGAAAGAACTATGCTTTATACAAATTCCCCACTAGAATTTATACACATAGTATCAGAATATCCCCAAAAACTTATGTGGTAAGAGGGATAGATACATCAGTCAAAAAAACCGATCAAATTTTCGTTAAGGCTAATTCAGAAACAAATCAAGTGACAAGAGAAAAAAATGTCTCGGAAACTAATGGTGATGCAGGTCTTTCAACCGATGGAATGCTGAGTTATGATCCGATTAACCATCTTATAATTTATCCTTACTTCTATGAGAATAAGTTTCTATGTATGGACACCAATTTAAATTTAGTATACACTGGGCGCACAATTGACAACACAAAATCATTACCAATAAAATCAACCGTTAATAAAAATGTTTTAACAACTACTACCCCTAAACGGATCGTGAATAATTACTCGTTGATTTCTCAAGGGTATTTGTTTATTAACTCTGGTATAAAGGCCAATAATGAAGACAATAAGGCTTATCAGGATAATTCAATAGTGGATATATATGAAACTAAAACAGGCGCCTATAAAGGGACATTTTATATTCCAGAATTCAATGGTGAAAAAATGAGAACGTTTAATATTATAGATGAGGGGCTAATTGCTATTTATAAAAGTAAAGTCGTGAAATACAAGTTTTCAATAAGAATATAAAATCGAAAAAGATTTGCTACGTAGCAAGTTCAGCCTTGCTGCAGCAAGGCTGCAGCAAGCTTAAAATCATGAATTGAGCTGGTAAATAAAATGAGGTGCCGCCACTCATTGAAATTTGGAAATGGCGGATAGGGGGAAGCCGAAAAACCTGATTCTAAAAGAGTAGGCACTTAACAATTAACTTTATTTTTATGAAAAAGTTATCAGTTAGTCTGTTTGCCGTATTGGCAATAGCATTTGCTCTTACAAGCGCATTTACAACAAAATCAAATAAGATTGCTCCTGACACTCGTGAAAGGTTCGGTGTTCAGGTTGATCAAGTAGCATTTAGTGGCGCAACAGCTTCACAAGTAAATGCCAATAAAATTCTTGATCAATTCAGATTAGCCGCTGGCTTAGGTGCTATTTCGACGTCTATTGATTCAGAAATCGACGCGTTTAACGATGCTCATGTTGATGAAATGGAGGTTAGTTGCGCTACCGATACTGAAAAAGTTTGTGCAGCTATAATTGAGTATAATGGTACTCCATCTTCAGAATTAGCTCTTGTTGATTTTAATGCTGGGGATTATTCATTGACAATAGAATAATAAGAAGACTCAAAAAGTCTACCGTATGATACCGCAGCGCTATATGCTGCGGTATCTTTTTGCATTGATATATGATGTACCCTAAAAATAGGTCAGGTAATGTAGAATGAATTTTTCATCTTAAATTACCGATTATGACAAAGAAAAGCAGACGCAAATTCAGCGCAGATTTTAAGGCCAAGGTTGTTGTTGAAGCTCTCCGGGAACGCA
>DATCKB010000282.1:0-12788 GCA_036562505.1 Parasegetibacter sp.
CAGTTCGAGCGAGTGTGTAGGTAGAAAATAAATCTGGCTTACCGAACCCGGCTGGTGTCCGCTACGCCCCGCCCTTTGAAGAAAACGTGCAACACCTTTCGGTGAGCCAACCTGCACCACAGTTTCCACCGGACGAAAATCAACACCGAGGTCCAGACTGGAAGTGCATACCACTGCTTTCAGCTTTTCTGCATGCAGAGCTTCTTCGACCCAGATTCTCAACTGGTGCTCAATGCTTCCGTGATGAAGTGCGATTGCTCCTGCAAGGTCCGGATCTGCGTTAAGAAGTGTCTGATACCAACGTTCGCTCATTCCGCGCGTGTTGATGAAAATAAGCGAAGTAGTATGATTATTGATGACAGGCATAACTTTGTCTGCCAGTTTTAAACCCAAATGCCCTGCCCATGGATAGGTTTCAATTTCGTCAGGAAAGATGGACTCAATCCGAATCTTCTTTTTCAGATCAGTACTGATGATAACCGGATCAGAAATATTTAATGGGGATAATAATACTTCAGCGGCTTGTTTAAGATTGCCGATGGTTGCGCTGATACCCCATAATGAAACGGTTTTAATCCCGATTATTCTGCTTATGGCCAGTTCTACCTGTACCCCTCGTTTTGTTCCGAGTAATTCATGCCATTCATCAACAGCTAATATTTTCAACGAACGGAATATAGAAGGATATCCTTTTTGAGCAAGCAGCAAATGCAGACTTTCCGGGGTGATAATCAGCACTTCAGGCATTTTTCGATTCTGCCTTTGTCTTTCTGCAGTTTCAGTGTCGCCGTTCCTGATAGCCACTCTCCATTTCATTCCGAGGTCGGTAATCACTTCTTCCATTGCCCGGCCGATGTCTTTTGCAAGGGCACGCAAAGGAGTAACCCATACTAACTGTAAACCATTGTCTGATTTTATCTGATAATTTTCCGGATGCTGGTTGATAAAATCGATGATTGCTCCTAAAAATACTGAATAGGTTTTTCCGAATCCCGTGGGTGCATTTACCAAACCCGACTGACCATCTATAATTTGTTGCCAGGTTTGCTTCTGAAATAAGAAAGGCTTTCGGTCGAGCTTATTCAGCCAGCCGGTGATAACTTTATATCCTATGGTTGATTCTAATTTCAATTGGTTGATTAATTCTAAACCCGTTTTGATTTACAATCGGTTTATTTATGAAAGTACTCTTTATTTCTTTCCGTAATGTTCCAGTAGTTTTTTCAAATCTTCAATCGTGTTAATCTCAGACACCGGTTTGTCTTTGCGCCATCGGCTAATTCGCGGAAAGCGAAGCGCAACACCGGATTTATGACGGTTGGATGTAGCAATGCCTTCGAATGCAATTTCGAATACCAGTTCAGGTTTTACTGTTCTTACGGGACCGAATTTTTCCAGTGAGTTATTCTTTACAAAATAATCTACCTCAGCAAATTCCTTATCAGTTAACCCAGAGTAGGCCTTCGCGAAAGGAACAAGCTTGTCTCCATCCCTGACGGCAAAAGTGTAGTCAGTGTATAGATTACTTCTCCTTCCATGACCTTTTTGCGCATAAATCATCACAGCGTCGATCGTAAGCGGGTCGATTTTCCATTTCCACCAGTCGCCCCGCCTTCTACCTGCCTGGTAAACGGAATTTTTTCTCTTAAGCATAATGCCTTCGGCACTCGTTTCTCTTGAATGTTCACGAATTTCAGCAAGTTCTTTCCAGCTGTCAAAATGAATAACCGGTGATAGAATTAAAGCTGGATGATTACTTTTGGTGATTATTTCTTCAAGTAGATTTCTTCTTTCAATAAGCGGACGGTTTCTCAGATCTTCGCCGTTATATTCCAGTAAATCATAGGCAAATAATGCAACAGGAACTTCCTGTAACTGTTTCTTTGTGATATTCTTTTTTCCGATTCTTGTTTGTAGCAGAGCAAACGGAAGTGGTTTATTGTTGATGCTCGGTATAATTTCTCCGTCAATAACAACGCCATTCGGAAGCAGATTCCGGAAGGCGTGGTATTCCGGAAATTTATCAGTGATTAGTTCTTCACCTCTGCTCCATACAAACAGTTCATTATTCCTGTGAATGACCTGACCGCGTATACCATCCCATTTCCACTCGGCCTGCCATTCTCCGGGCTTTCCGAGAATTTCAATTTCTTCGTCGATCGCGTAAGCGAGAAAGAAGGGATAGGGTTTTGAAAAATCTGGTTTCCCGGCTGTATTATGTAAGAGTTCTTCATATGAAATTGTAGAAGGATCCCAGTTGCCGCTGATACGGTGAGCCACAACCGAAGGTTCTACGTACAGCGTTTTTGCCAGAGCATTCACGATAATATTTTGGGATACACCGATCCGAAAGCTTCCAGTGATTATTTTGTTGAACACAAAACGCTCTTCTGTGGTCATAGACATCCAGGCGCGGGTAATAAAATCTTTCCGGGTCTCTTCGCCGGATTTCTCGAGTAGTTTTAGCTGTTCGATATAATAGTGCAACGATTTTTCTCCGGTTGATTGATTCGCAGGGGGCAGAAGCAAAGCTATAGTTTCGGCGAGGTCTCCTGTAGTTTGATAGGATTCTTCAAAAAGCCATTGCGGAATACCGCTTATTTCTACACACCACTTGGAAAGGAGTGTAGTGTTAACTGCACGCTTGGGGCGCCGCCCGCTGAACAAGGCAATTACCCATACACGATCTTTGGGATCGGCATTACGAAAGTAACGGACAAGGATATCCAGTTTGTCATTAGTTTTTGTACTGGTTCCGAGTTGGGCGACTAGTTCAGCAAAACGTCGCATGCGGGTATTTTTTGATCAGGTTTGTTCTAATTATAATTCGTTCAGATATTTTTCTGATCAGAATTGATCGTTGTTTAATCAGCTTGGTTCTTCTTCTGTTCCGAATTCTGTTTCTACTTCTCTCGCATTGATTCCGGTTTCAGTAAGGTATCGGCTGAAGGCCGACTGAAAGCCGTGGGTTACATATACCTGTCCGGCACCGGTAGCCCGGCAAGCGTCAATCAATCCATTCCAGTCTGCGTGATCGCTCAATGCAAATCCTGCATCTGCATTCCGTCGTCTGACATTACCTCGTACCTGCATCCATCCGCTGCATACTCCTAAAGAGTAAGGTTGCAGTTTTCTTATCCACGGAGTGCCTTCAGCACTGGAAGGTGCAATTACTACACCACCTTTAAGTTTATTTTTGGGTGTGTCTGCAGTTATTCGCTCGGCATAGGGAAGTTTCCATCCTGCCTGAACCAGTGTTTCATAAACATTATATGCCGCTCCGTGCATGAAAATGGTATCTGTTATTTCCGCGAGTGGTGCAAGCAGGCGCTGAGCTTTTCCCAGGCTGTATGCAATCAATACAGAAGTAATGCCGGCAGACTGATTAGTTAAAACCCAGTTTTGAATTTGCTGATAAATCTCCTGCTGTGGCCTCCATTGATAAATGGGAAGTCCGAAGGTTGATTCAGTAATAAAATAATTGCATTTTACTGGCTCAAATTTTCCGCTTAGTCCGTCATCTTCAGTTTTATAATCGCCGCTGACTACCCAAACTTCGTTGTTATACTCCACTCTTACCTGCGACGACCCGATGATATGTCCGGCCGGATGCAAGCTGAGTTTCACACCGTTAATCCAGACAGGTTCGTTCCATCCGACTGATTCATAATTGCTAACGCCAAGGCGTAGCTGCAAAAGAGGTTGAGTGTGAGTGTGGCAGAGATAGTTTTTAGAACCGGCTCGCGCATGATCGCTGTGAGCATGGGTGATAACAGCTTTATTTACCGGCATCCAGGGATCAATATAAAAATCGCCTTGCTGGCAGTATATCCCTTTTATGGTAAATGTTAGCAAAGGCATTATCGCACGTTCTTGATCACACCGTTTACTTTAGTGATGAAGTAAACCTTTTTATTTTCGAAATAATCCAGGGTGTTGGTTTGCTTATTAATCACCGGCTGGATATCCAGCTCTGTGAAAAGATTAAAGCGATTTACCGCAAGGTTAGAGCCGATATCATTGCCGTATTCCAGCAACAGTTTGGCAAATTTCCAGGTAGCGCCATATCCCCAGAAAACCATATCGCTAGGACGTGAATAGAAGTTTTCGCGGTAATGACTGGTGATTTTTACACTAAGTGTATCCGTTCTAGGATTGTAAAGCGGTGCTCCGTAGATGATTTCCAGATCACTGTATTCGGGTTTATTCAGATCACGGTAGCCATCCCAGATTGGCAATCCGATTAAACGGGTAGGATAATTTTTTGCATATGGCGCAAGTGTGATTGCCAGCTGGCGATTAAAGGATTCATCCATACTTCCGGCAATAACTATATTAGTCTTTGAGGTGTCGAGATGCGAAAGAATAGCTTCAGGTGCGAATCCTGCGTCTACATCAACGAACTTGATCTTTAATGGTAATCCGGTTGCTGAACCAGCAGTTTCGGTGAACAGATTTTTCAGCCAGTCGTCCTGACTTGATTTCTTTTTAAAATAAACGAGATGGCCTAACCGGAAATTCTGTTGCAGGTGTTTGTAAATAGCGTTTACATGTGTAGGTAAGGTTGAGTTCAGAACAACCAGATATGGATTGTTGGTTACACCGGCATCATTTGGAAAAGTAGCGGAAATAAATGGAATTTTTCTTCTCGCTGCCAGATCGGCCAGCGGCTTAACCTCTGTTGCGCCTACAGAGCCTATAATCATTTCTACATCGGGCAGGTTCTGTAATTGCTGGCTGAACGATTTGGAAGCAGAACGGGTGTCATAAATAAAAACTTCAAGAGGTACTCCTTCTTCGGCCAGTGAGTCTAAGGCCAGTTGTACTCCTTCATAAAATTCCAGGCCGGGAATGATATATTTCGGAAAATTCTTGCCATGTTTATATGAGGTTCCATCATATGCGGAATCAAGAAACAAAGGTGCAAAAACCGCAATCTTATGTTTGTAGTTATTGTACAGAGCCCTGGTATTCTGAGCTGAAAGCTGCGCAAATGATACGATCGCTAAGAAAACAGCCAGTATAATTCTTTTCATTATGGGGTTTTAATTCATCTGTTAATCAGATATACAGACGTTTATTCCCATTCGATAGTTGCAGGCGGTTTGCTGCTTATATCATACACTACACGATTGATGCCCCGAACATTGTTAATGATCTCGTTGGAAATAAACGCCAGGAATTCATATGGCAGATGCGCCCAGTCGGCGGTCATGCCGTCAACAGAAGTTACTGCCCGAAGTGCGATAGTGAATTCATAGGTTCTTTCGTCACCCATAACACCTACACTTTTTACCGGCAGTAAAATGGCTCCTGCCTGCCATACTTTATCGTAAAGGTCAAAATCTTTGAGACCTTTTGTATATAAGTAATCAGCTTCCTGCAATAACCGTACCTTTTCTTCGGTCACTTCACCCAGAATTCTGATTGCAAGTCCGGGTCCGGGGAATGGATGGCGGTAAAGCATTTCGTGCGGAATTCCCAGTTCCAGTCCAACTTTCCGAACCTCATCTTTGAATAATGATCTTAGCGGTTCAACCAGTTGCAGGTGCATTTTTTCAGGGAGACCACCTACATTGTGATGTGATTTTATAGTTACGGAGGGTCCGTGTACGGAAACGCTTTCGATTACGTCGGGGTAGATGGTACCCTGACCTAAGAAACTTATTCCCTCTATTTTGCGGGCTTCTTCCTGGAATACATCTATAAAGAGGCTGCCGATTACCTTACGCTTTGCTTCGGGATCTGTTTTCCCTGCAAATTCATTGTAGAAAAGTTTTCTGGCATCTACCCCCTTAACGTTCAATCCCAGTTTTCCATAGGTTTCAAGAACCTGTTCAAATTCATTCTTTCTCAATACTCCGTTATCAACAAAGATTCCGTAGAGATTGTCGCCGATTGCCTTATGAATCAGCGTAGCTGCAACAGTACTGTCAACGCCGCCGCTGAGGGCCATAATGACTTTTTTATCACCAATCTTTTTGCGGAGTTCTTCTACTGTATCGGTAATAAAATGTGCGGGTGTCCAATCCTGTGAGCAACCACAGATATTAATCAGGAAGTTGTTAATTATTTTCTTCCCCTCAGAAGAATGATATACTTCCGGGTGAAATTGAAGTCCGTATAACGGGCAACCGTTTCCGGCGGTCTTTCTGAAAGCAGCAACCGGTATTGATTCTGTAGTAGCAAGTACTTCAAAGTTTTCAGGAAGTGCCAGAATGGAGTCGCCATGGCTCATCCAGACCTGTGATTTCGGTGAAATTCCTTCCAGTAATACATCTTGCTTTTCGGTCAGAAGAGCAGCTCTGCCGTATTCTCTTTTATTAGACTTTTCCACCCGGCCGCCAAAGGTTTTGGCGGTCAGCTGTGCGCCGTAACAGATACCCAAAACGGGCCAGCGGTTGATTAATTTATTTATATCAACTACAGGAGCATTTTCGTCGTTAACTGAAAACGGCGAACCGGAAAGGATAATTCCTTTAATATTTGCTTCAGGTTCAAAATCTTTTATATACGGGATGATCTCGCAATATACGTTTGCCTCGCGTACTGTTCTGGCAATCAATTGAGTATATTGGGATCCGAAGTCGAGAATGAGAATTTTTTCCGTCATGGTGATGCGAAGGTAAAAAGAATTGAGGGAAAAAGTAAAAAGGGGCTGTTGACCAGGTCTGTCTTGATTCAGGTGGTTAATGAACAACAGTGATGCTGATATTGCGGTTCCGGCCTTTATCGTCTGTACAGGAAATCTTTACTGTTCCTTCGGTGGGGGCGAAAAACACCGGCTCCCCGGGTTGGGCGGATTTATAATAGCGATTGTTAATATACCAGAATACCCGAGACACATCGTTAGAAGTCTGACAACGCAGGAGCAGATGTTCCGGATTTTTTCTGCTGATGTAATAAATATCACCGTTGCGGGGTGAGGTTATTACCGGAGCACCTTCCCGGAAAATTCTTTCACAGCCGGGGTTATGAGGAGGAATTTTGTCGTACCGGATTTTTCGTTCTTCGAAATATTCCTGCATATCGGGTGTTACCACCGGGTACCATTTTAATTTATAGCCTGTTGAAGGCTGGCAGGTTTTACAGTACGATATAGTTTCATCCGGAGAAACGGCAATTTCGCGCTGATGTTCACAGGTTTTTGTTGTGGAAATCAGGGGAATAAAATAATCGGTAACAATATTCCGGCAGTGTGGAGCAGGAGGGAGGCCGGTTTCGGCGCAAACCATTCGGATATCACAATCTTCCGGCTGCTGGAACCAGGTATTTTCTGAATTGTAATCGATGGTATTAAAAATCCGGAATAGTAGCGGTGTGGCGATATTGGCCCCGCTTAATCCCGGAACACCAACACCTGAGAAATTGCCCGTCCATACCCCAACCGTAAAACGCTTATTATAGCCGATAGCCCATCCATCGCGACGGCCATAGGATGTTCCGGTTTTCCATGCGATCTTTGGAAGCTTTGCAGTTGTTTCCCAATTAATAGGAAAATCCGGCCGGTTGATTTTTGAGAGTATTTCGTTGATCATGTAGGTAGCTCCCGAACTTAGTATTCTTTTTCCGGTGGTAGATTTTTCTGTTTTCGTGTATACGGGACGGTAATACAACCCCTCACAGGCGAAAGCGCTGAAGAGTCCGGTTAATTCTTCCAGATTTGCACCACATCCACCGAGAACCATTGATAAACCCAGGCTGTTTTGTGTTTTCCGGATACTTTCAAAATGGCAGTCAGTCAGGCTTTTAATCATTGGTTCAATACTAAGTTGCTGAAGTGCTTTCACAGCCGGAACATTGAGTGAATGTTCCAGTGCATATTCCATGGTAACGTAACCGTTAAACTGTTTATCGTAGTTCTCGGGCGTATAGCCATCATAACTGACAGGAACGTCTGTAATAACGGCCTTTGGTGTAAGTAAGCCTTCATCAATACAAATGCCGTAAAGCAAAGGTTTCAATGTGCTTCCGGGCTGGCGTACGGCTGCTGCACCATTCACCTGGCCCCCATCGTTAAGGTTGTGGAAATCGGCTGATCCGATATAACTCACCACCTGATGAGTCTGGTTGTCAATAATAATGACGGCTGCATTCTGAATACCTTTGAGCTGTAAGCTGCGGACATAGTCGCTCACCAGTTTTTCAGCTTTCCACTGTGTGTTCATATTTACAGAAGTGGAAATGATAGGAGAAGACGACTGTTTTTTCAGTTTAAGGGAAAGATGAGGCAATTCTGCCGGAGCCTTATGCCGGTATGCATCGAGAGGTTCTGCCAGAGCGTCCTGAATTTCCTTCTCCGTGAAAACACCTTCAGCAGCAAAGCGGTTCAGCCATTTATTTCTTTCCTGAATAATTTTATCGTTATGCCTGCCGATAGTAAGAGATGATGGTTTGTTCGGAATGATTGAAAGAGTAGTGATTTCAGCCAGGGAAAGATGATCCGGAGCTTTATCAAAATATAATACAGAAGCCGATTTAATTCCTTCAATATTTCCGCCGTAGGGAGCCAGATTGAGATAGAGCTGAAGTATTTCTTCTTTGGAATATTTCCATTCCAATTGAAATGCCCTGAACATTTCCACCGCTTTGTTGACGTAGGTTCTGCGCCCGGGTCTGAGCATTTTTGCCACTTGCATGGTAATGGTTGAAGCACCTGAGGTTCTTCTTCCTTTAAATATATTATTCGCCAGTGCGCGCAGTATAGCTACAGGATTTACACCGGGATGATAATAAAAGTATTTATCTTCTTTTGCGAGAATGGTTTTCCGGATCAGTGGAGTAATATCTCCGGATTCCACCTTCATCCGCCATTTGTCGGTAGAAGTCAGAAACGCATGAACGATTTCATCTTTATCGTCGGTAACAACAGTGGAGTATTCTACACTGTCGGGTAATGGAAAAATCCAGTTAAGCAACAGAAATAGCAGGAAGAGCGCCACAACGGTGGTCAGCGGGTATAAGAGCCATCGTCTGATATTTTTTTCAGGCCGGCGCATGGTTACAAAATTGAGGAATATTTTATCGCCATTTCAAGGAAAGTAGCGGGAATTTTCGTATAATATAGTCTTAAATTAAATGCATGGATAAAAATATTCAGAATGTAGAGTTAAAGCGATTGAAGCCGGAAGATTATGAAGAGCTGAAATCAGTTATGATTAGCTCTTACAGTACGATGCCTGACGCTTACTGGAAAGAACATCATATCAGAAAATTGACGACAATTTTTCCTGAAGGACAGATACTGATAATGGTTAATGGAAAGATCGCAGGATGTGCCCTTTCGATTATAGTAAATTTTAAAAAGTTTGACGAGGAACATACATACCGTGAAATTACGGGCGACTATACGTTCAGTACTCATGATGATAAAGGAGATACTCTGTATGGAATAGATGTGTTTGTAAAACCGGAATACAGGGGATTAAGGTTGGGGAGGAGGCTCTATGAATACAGAAAGCAACTTTGCGAACGCCTTAATCTCAGGGGGATTTTTTTTGGCGGAAGAATTCCCAACTATCACAAATATGCCAGTGAGCTGACACCAAAGGAATATATTGCTAAGGTGAGGTCACGGGAGATTCACGATCCCGTTCTTAATTTTCACCTTTCCAACGATTTCCAGCCTTTAAAAATATTAAAAGGCTATCTTGAGAGAGATGGGGCCTCAATGGAATACGCTGTGTTATTGAAGTGGCACAATATCTATTACGAAAAGCCTTCGAAAAAGGGGAAATACATCAAGAAAGTAGTTCGCCTTGGATTGGTACAATGGCAGATGAGACCTTATAAAGACCTGGCGAGTCTTATGCAACAGGCCGAATTCTTTGTTGATGCCCTGAGCGCCTACAAAGCAGACTTTGCCTTGTTTCCTGAATTTTTTAATGCTCCCCTGATGGCAGAATATAATCACCTGAGTGAAGCAGAGGCCATCAGAAAACTGGCGCAATATACAGAAACGGTAGTGAAGGAATTCTCACGGTTATCAGTAGCCTATAACATTAATATTATTACCGGAAGTATGCCCGAGGTCGCGGATAATGTGTTGAATAATGTCGGTTATCTTTGTCGCCGTAACGGTTCGGTAGACCGTTATGAAAAACTTCATGTAACCCCCGATGAGGCAAAGTTCTGGGGTATCCAGGGCGGCTCTCAGTTAAAAACTTTTGATACCGATTGCGGGAAGATAGGAGTATTAATTTGTTACGACGTGGAATTTCCTGAATTATCCCGATTGCTGGCCGATGATGGAATGAATATATTATTTGTCCCTTTTTTAACGGATACCCAGAATGGATATTCAAGGGTCAGGTTTTGCGCGCAGGCGAGGGCAATTGAAAACGAATGTTACGTGGCAATTGCAGGTAGCGTAGGGAATCTGCCTAATGTTCATAATATGGACGTTCAATTCTCCAAGTCGATGGTCTTCACCCCCTGTGATTTCGCATTTCCTACTGATGGTATAAAGTCTGAAGCAACGCCTAACACTGAAATGATTCTGATAGCAGACGTCGACATTGATCTCCTGAATGAGCTTCACAACTACGGCAGCGTAAAAAACCTGAAAGACAGAAGGAAGGATTTGTTTGAGCTGAAGAGGAGGTTGTAGGGGAGCTTATAGCTGCGGTTATAGGGATATTAGACCAGGAATTATCGGGAAGAGTGAAATGGAGGTTGTAGAAGAAGATTGCAGGAGAAGACTGAATAGGTTTTTCAAATAAACAACTTACATTTAGTGAACTATTCTTAACCACTTTTAGTAATTTATATGCATAAGCTGATTTCGGGCCTCTTTGTAATAAGCCTGTTACTGTCCGTAGCCTCCTGTAACCGGAATGCTGTAAAACTCAGTGAAACGAATGCAAATGGAGAAGTTTCTCAATTGGGGAATCTTTATTTCCGGTTTAATCGGTCGTTGTATCCCGACTCCCTGTTGAATCGGTGGGATTCATCTGAGTTTGTACGTTTCACTCCGAAAATCACCGGTCGGTTCCGCTGGCAAAGTCCGGATGAATTGGTTTTTTCTCCTTCTCAGCCGTTGCCACCTGCAACAAATTTCAGCGCGGAAATAAGCAGTGAGGTGTTCCGATATACTGAATTCAGCGGGGTAGAAAATAAAAAGAAGTTGATGTTTCATACTCCCAACGTAAAACTTGAGGAGGTGAATGTTACCTGGGTAATACTGGATCAGCAAATCAGTAAAGCAGTTCCGCAAATTGATATGTATTTCAATAATAAAGTTGATCCGGCAGACTTAAAAGAATTATTATCAGTAGTACGCGAAGAGGAAAAACTTCCTTTCACCATCCAGACGCAGTCGGCCGATAACAAAATTTCAGTGGTGCTGCCTGAGACCAGTTTTGAGGATAAGGACTACGCTGCTAAAGTAATCGTAGCAAAAGGATTTAAACCTGTTGGGGGAGTGAATAAGACAGACAAAGATGACGAATTAAAATTCATCATACCCTCACCTTATACTCTTACAATTAACAATGTGGTATCAAGTCATAACGGTCTGGAAGGGACGGTATATGTGCGGACCAGTCAGCAGGTATCGGGAAATATTAAAGAATATCTGAGTATTGATCCGGAAATTTCTTTTCAGGTTGAAGCGGTAGACGACGGGTTTATGGTCAGAAGCGCATCGTTTAATGCAGATAAAGCCTATGAAATAAAAATGAAACAGGGGCTGAAAGGCAAAATCGGCGGTACTCTAAAGGAGACTCACTATGAGCAGGTGAGCTTCGGGGAGTTGGAACCGGAGTTGCAGTTTACTAATAGTAATGCTGTATATCTCGGCAAAGAGGGAGCCAGGAATATAGAAATAAAACTGGTGAATGTAGCAAAGGTGAAACTTATAGTATCAAAAATTTATGAAAGTAATATACTCATGGCCGGACGCTACGGATATTATCCGCGGGAGTCGGACCCTGAATACGATTATTACGGATACGAAAATAACTATGGTACTCTTGGTGACGTGATTTACGAAAAGGAAATATCTGTTGCAGAACTTCCGCAATACGGAAACAGCAGACTTTTACATTTTAATTTTGCCGACAAGGTGCCCGATTTTAAAGGAGTTTATCATATTGTCATCCGCTCTACAGAAGACTACTGGATCAGTGACAGCAGGCTGGTGTCGCTAAGTGATATTGGTTTGATTGCAAAAGAAGGCGAGGATAGGCTTTTTGTATTTGCCAATTCCATAAAAACAACAACGTCTCTGAAAGATGTGAATATTACTGTTTACGGGAATAATAATCAGGTACTGGGTATTGGTTCAACGAATGCTGATGGTGTTGCAGAGATTACATATATTAAAAGAGATGCCAGAGGTTTCAAGCCTGCCATGGTAGTGGCAACGAACGGCGATGATTTTAACTACCTTCCTTTTAATTCCACCCGTGTAAATACCTCCCGCTTTGAAGTAGGTGGAAAGCGAACCAATTTAAGCGGACTCGATGCATTTGTTTATTCTGAAAGAGATATCTACAGGCCCGGTGAGAAAATTCATTTTGCTCTGATTCTGCGGGATGCAGAATGGAAGTCACCCGGAGAAATTCCGGTAAAATTCAGAATGCTCATGCCTAACGGAAAGGAACTGAAAGCATTCCGGAAAAACCTGGATGCTCAGGGAAGTGCTGAAGGATCAGTAGAAATCAGTAGCTTCGGTATAACAGGGACCTATACCCTCGAAGTTTACACATCCAATGATGTGCTCCTGGCTTCCCGGCCCTTTATGGTGGAAGAGTTCGTGCCCGACAGAATCCGGGTAAATACTTCTC
>DATCKB010000284.1:0-6797 GCA_036562505.1 Parasegetibacter sp.
CGCGGTGGTTGAGTTCACAAATGCCTATTCTGAAAGACCGGTCCCCCTTATGCCCGTACCCGTGCCCATTACCGGTAAAGTAGTGGATTCAACGGGAAGAGGAATTGAGGGAGCATCAATAAAACTGGTGCCGGGTAATAAAGGTGCCGCTACCAAAGCAGATGGTACTTTCACCATTCCCAATGTGGAACCCGGAAAATATAAACTGATCATTTCTTACGTAGGTATGGAAACCCAGGAAATAACTATCACTGATGTTACCAAACCTGTTAACGTAGTAATGAAAGCCCGTCCTGAAGCCATCGACGATGTGGTAATTACCGGATACAGCAACGTAAGAAAGGAGAGCTTCACCGGTAACTCTATCAACGTTACACAGGAGCAGATCTTAAAAGTTGCCAACAGAAACGTTATTGAGGTGCTGCAGGTCTTCGACCCTTCCTTCCGCCTCGAAAAAAATAATCTCATGGGTTCTGACCCCAACACCCTTCCGCAATTCTATATCCGTGGTAGATCAGGTATCGGGGTAAAAGAACTCGATGAAATCGATATCTCTCAGGCAGCACTTACCAACAACCCTAACCTTCCTATCTTCATCATGGACGGTTATGAAGTGTCTTCTGAGAAAGTGTACGATTACGATCCTAACCGTATCAAGAGCATAACTATCCTGAAAGATGCGGCTGCTACTGCTATCTACGGTTCAAGAGCTGCTAACGGGGTAGTGGTAATCGAAACTGTTCCACCGGTTAAAGGAAAACTTCGTGCTACTTATAACTTCGTTTCTTCTCTCACCCTGCCTGATCTGTCAGACTATAACCTGATGAACGCAGAAGAGAAACTCGAAGCTGAACGTCTTTCTGGTTTGTATGATCCAACCGGAAAAACACCAGCTAACCAGATGAACCTGATGAACGAGTACATCCTCAAGAGAAACCAGGTGCTGAGAGGTATTAATACCGACTGGATTGCACAACCGCTGACCAACGAGTTCAACCAGAAGCATACCCTTTCAGTTGACGGAGGAAGCGAAGAAATCAGATTCGGATTCCTGCTGCGTTACGATAATCAGAATGGTGTAATGAAAAAATCAGCCCGCGACAGAATGGGTTCTGGTTTAACTATTGAATATCGCCGCAATAAAGTACAGTTCCGTAACGACTTCACCTATGATATCGTTAAGGCAACGAATTCACCATTCGGAAACTTTGCTGAATACACCATCAAAGCTCCGTATCATGAAATCCGCGACCGGACCGGTGCGTTTATCAGAAACCAGGCAGCATGGCACAGTGGAGGTACTGATCAGCTCAACCTCACCAACCCGCTGTACGAAGTGTATAATACCAAAAACTCCAGCACTTCCGGTTATCATGCTATCGCAAACAACTTCTCTTTCAACTGGTATATCTTACCACAGTTGCAGATGAGAGCACAGTTTGCAGTCAGCAAACAGGATAATACAGCAAGAAACTTTATTGATCCTGCTTCAGGAAGATACACTATCAACGTAAACACCAACTTTGATGATGTAGGTGAACTTGGTCTGACTAACTCAAATTCATTCAGATGGAGTACAAACCTGTTTGCAAACTATGTAAACAGAATCGGCGGAAACAATATCAACTTCTCAATAGGTTTGAATACCAACGCTACCAACTCTCAATCGAGCTATCAGCGTTATACAGGTTTCCCTTCAGGAAGTCAGAACTCGCCGAACTTTGCTGCGAAGATGCCAACCAAACCAACCTTTAACGATAACAAAACCCGTTTGTTTGGTTCATTTGCTGCACTGAACTACTCTTATAATGATATCTATCTGTTCGACGCTTCTATGCGTCTGGATGGTTCGTCAGAATTCGGTACAGAGAAGAAATACGCTCCATTCTGGTCACTCGGAACAGGGCTTAACCTTCACAAATATCCATTCCTGGCTAATCATAAAATCATCAGCAAAATGAGAATCACCGGTTCACTGGGTGAACTCGGTAAAGTGAATTTCCCTCCTTATGCTGCTAAAGATAACTTCGTTCTTTCTCAGGGCTGGTACAGAACCGGTGCTGGTGCATCGCTCCGCTACCTCGGTAACCCTCAGCTCAACTGGGAAAAAACCAGCACTTATGATGCGGTATTGGATATGGGCTTCCTGAGAGACAGAATCACGCTGAATGTTAACTGGTACAACAAAATCACCAAAGACCTGGTAAACGATGTAGACCTTCCATTGTCTTCAGGTTTTGCGCTGTACAAAGACAACGTGGGTAAAATTCAGAACAAGGGTATTGAAATTTACCTTCGCGGAGACGTTTATCGCAGCAAAGACGTTCTTATTGCAGTTTACGGAAACTTCAACCACAACAAGAACATTCTGCTCGACATTTCTCAGTCGCTCAAAGCTTATAACGAAAAAGTTAATGCGCAGTATGCCGACTATAACACCGGTAGCAACGCGTCTAACTATACCCGTTTGACCAGATATACTACTCCTTACACCAAATATGTTGAAGGAGGTTCACTCACTTCTATCTTCGGAATGTATTCTTTAGGAATTAACCCGATGGACGGACGCGAGGTTTACGCAAAAAGAGATGGAACTATTACCTACGACTGGAATGCAGCCGATCAGGTAATCATAGGCGACAAATCTCCTAAAGGGCAGGGTTCATTTGGTATCAATGCCAGCTATAAAGGATTCAGCCTGTTTGCTTCTTTGCTGTATGAGTACGGTGCACAGGAATACAATTCCACCCTTATTGCCAAGGTAGAGAACGTTGATATCTACAACAGAAACACCGACAGAAGAGTGTTAACACAGAGATGGCAGCAGCCTGGAGATGTAACACCATTGAAAGACATCAAGCAGAGAAACATGGCAACAAGACCAACTTCTCGCTTCATCCAGGATTATAATGCGCTGAAATTTAATTCTATCAGCTTAGGATATAGTCTTAGTCCGAAAATGTTGAAAAAAATAGGAGCGAGCATGTTCCGTGTACAACTGAGTACCAACAACCTCGCTACCATCTCTACTGTGTTACAGGAAAGAGGGTTGTCTTATCCTTTTGCGAGAACCTTCGATTTTTCTCTTAACCTCGGATTTTAAAACCTAACGGTATGAAGAATACTATAAAATTTATTTGCACTGCATTCATATGTACATCCCTGCTAGCGGGGTGCAGCAAATGGCTGGATGTACAACCCGTTGATCAGATCAGTGATGAAAAGCTGTTCGCAGATGCTGACGGTTTCAGAAACGCTATCAACGGATTATACCAGCAGATGTCGAGCGGCAGCCTTTACGGCCGTGAACTCACCTGGGGTATCAACAGCGTACTTGCGCAGGACTATACTGCCGCTAACTTAACCACACCATTGGCAAGAGTAGCGAACTACGATTTCACCAGTAACGCAGCATTGATCAGTCAGATCTCCTCTACCTGGTCAACTGCTTACAATACTATCGCCAATGCCAACAAAATCATCCATGCTATTCAGGATAAAGATGCTTCTTTCTTCCCGCTGGGATCAGCAGAAAGAAACCTCATTCTGGGTGAAGCAATGGCGGTGAGAGGATTGCTGCATTTTGAAATGCTGCGCCTGTTTGCACCGGCTCCTGTAGATGATCCTAACGGAAAGTATATTCCTTATCAGGATGCTTATCCGACTCTCGTATCTGTTCCGATTGCTACTTCTGAAGTGATTTCAAAAGTAGTAAGTGATCTGGAAACAGCAGCTGTTCTTGTAGCAGAGCACGATACGCTTTCTACTAATAACAGAACGGTGATGTCTTCTAAATTGCAGTCACTCTTAACCGGAAGTAACACACCAAAAGGTGGACTCTTCTTCAATTTCAGATTACACCGGATGAACTATGTTGCTATTCACGGTTTCCTGGCAAGAGTACACCTGTATGCAGGCGACAGAGCGAATGCGAAAAAAGAAGCTGAATACATGTACAAAGAGTTCGGTCCGGCCGGCCGTTTAAAGTGGTGGGCATTCACTCCTGAATCACAAACATCAGGACCCAATAAATATCACAAACTGGTTAACGACGTAATCATGGCCTGCTATGATCCCAACTTCCCGTCAAACCTGAATACCTACCGGCAGAACTTCTATACTTTCAAACTGAATACGCCGGTACTGAATGTGCTGTATCCTTCCGGAGACCGCGACAACCGTCTGAATCTGATTAACCGTACTACGGATATTTCAGATAAATGGTTACAATCTACATCTACCTCACAGTATGTACCACAGCAGAATTTTATTATGCCTGTACTCAGAATGAGCGAGATGTACTATATCTACGCAGAATGTCTGTTTGAAGAAGGAAATACCACCGACGCATTAAGAGTTCTCAATGAAATGAGATATGCGAGAGGTAAGGTGACTACATTCTCTTCTACCGACCGCGATGATTTTTATGATGAACTCTTCAATGAAATTCATAAAGAATACATGGAAGAAGGCCAGACCGTTTTCGCACATAAGAGATTAAAACGTGATATCGTGGTAGGCGCACAAAGAATTCCTATCGACAACAAATTTGTGCTGCCCATTCCAGACGGAGAAAAGATCTTTTAATCGCCTTACACAAAAAAATTAAACAGATGAAAAAACGATATGTTATTCACTTGCTGGGAATTCTGCTGGTATTTGCAGCCTGCAAGAAACAAACGATACCGTTATATGATGCTCCGTGGTTTATTAACTTTAGTAACCCCGTAACGGATACCATCAGTATATCCTTCTTTTTCTATCCGGGTCAGAATCAGGTAGAAGTAGCAATGCCGGTGAAATTAACCGGGTTTATGCCTCAGGAGGATATTGAATATAAAATTCAGGTGTCAAATGAATCCACCGCACTGGCTGCGCATTTTGATGTTCCATCCACTTTCGTTTACAGAAAGGGCATGCTGGCAGACTCTGCAAAAGTGGTAGTAAAAAAAGCAGCCGACCTGGCCACTAAAACAGTATTACTGATTTTAGATATTACCGGTGGAGATAAAGTATATGCCGGACAAACCACTCACCTCAGACGTGTGATTAAAATCAACGACATGGTAAGTAAACCAAACTGGTGGGATGCCAACATGGAGAGATTTTACCTGGGTGAATATTCTGAAAAGAAATTCCGCAAGTTTATGGAAGTGGTAGGTGTAGGTGATATTACTCCTTACAGTGCAGCTGAGCAAAGAGCGTTGATGCTGCAGTTTAAGTATTATCTGATTGAAATGTATGATGCGGGCACACCCGAATTGATGGAAGACGGAAGAGATATGCTTTCAACAATTCCATTGATCGGATAAGCAGTGCTGATTGTTGATGTTTATTGTTTTAACAACAAAAAAATACTGGGATGAAACTAACTTTTAATATTGTAACGGTTATGGTCGGCATGCTGTTGCTTACGTCATGCCTGAAAGACACCGGTAACTACGAATACGATTTCGGAAACGAAGTTACTATTCGTCACCCGACCTATAGCTATACTACCTTCTTGGGCGATACACTTACTGTAATTGCCACCAGGGTTTACTCAAATCCTGAAGACACCACCGAATTTGATCACAAATGGTATATCAACGGCGAATTATACTCCGAAGAGCCTACACTCAAATTCGTAGGAAAAGAACTCGGAAGCAACAGCGGAAGATATTACATGGTTGACAGAAGAACCGGCATCCACATGAATGTTCCGAGCGGATTCACCATCAACGTAACTTCTCCTTACCAAACCGGTTGGGGAGTGCTTTACGAAAAAGGTGGCAAATCAGAACTCGCACATATCCGTGTCACCAGTGGCCAGTACTTCGATTATGTTGATGTTTACAAGAAAGAGAATAATAACGAAGAAATGGGTAGTCAGCCTGTGAAGATCAGAGACTATCCTGTTCAGGGCGGCCGCGGAATGTTTGTCATTCAGCACGGTGGTCAGGGTTCAATGGAGATGAACGCCTACACTATGAAAAAGGCAATTCTTACCAGCAATTCCTTCATTGGTTCTGTACCACCTGATTTCAGACCAGTGGATATGGGATTCTTCGCAACCGCCGACCTGATTTTCAATCATAACGGAGATGTATATCCCCGTTTCTTCCAGAACCCTATTCCGTTTACTGTGCCCTGGATTAATGTTCCTATGCAGATTTCCAAAGGCATGAAAGTGACCGATTTCTGGGATAGCTGGAACGGAAACATGGCTTATGGTTTCATGCACGATAAACTGAACAACAGAGTATTGTACGTTCGTCTGGATGCACCTAACGTTACCGGTGGTGTGGCAGTAGTAGACACCATGCCGACAACGGTTCCGGCTAACCCTGTATATCCCGACGGATGGGTTAACCTGAACGATATGGGAGATGCAGAGTATATCTGGGGTGGAACCTTCCTCGACGGACAATACACTGCGGTGGGTGCTATGTTGCTGAGAGATCCGGTTGATGGTAAAGTGTATTACCAGAGCTTTAACTCCAAATCAGTAAACCGTTTGCTGGAATGGTCACCGAAATCAAGATTCCCCTTCCTGGGTGAAGAATACCTGACTCCACAGTCAAAATTCGTTGCCCTGAAGAGCAGAGAATATTTATTCTTCACCGGAGGGCCTGGTAACAATAAATTGTATTACTTTGATGTAAGATCAGGATCTTCTGTTAAATTCTATAATGAATATCCTTCTGCTATCAATGTAATTACCGCCAGTGATAACTCAAATGAATTGGCAGTGGGATTGGAAAATGGTACGGTAATCATTCAGGATGTATCAAACACACCAATGATCAACGGAACTG
>DATCKB010000286.1:0-6102 GCA_036562505.1 Parasegetibacter sp.
CTGATATTACATGTGCATTCGCACCTCCGGGCCATGCGCACTAAGCCCGGGCAAAAAATTTGGTGATTATTGTACCAGAGAAAACTGATAAAACGTATAGAAAATCTTGACAAATTTAGATTTATTCTTATAACAAACAAAACATTTGGTAGGATTTTCTATAATTTTTTACCTTTCGTGTAGAAAAACGTATAGAAAATCTTGATTCTCAATGACTAAATTAGGTGAATACCTGGACGCTAAATCCGTGAATAAATCTGCCGTCGCCAGAAAAACCGGAATCAGTAAAGCCCGAATCAGCGAACTCACCCGCAACTCCACAACCCGCCTGCAGGCTGACGAATTATACCTTATCGCTCTCGCCATCGCTGTTAACCCCTGCGAATTACTCCACGAACTCTATAAAGATCTGAAGCTGGTGAACAATTCCGATCCGAAAGACGAAGAGAAATCACCCGCACCGAAAAAATAAATCACTACAAAAGCTTACACTTAAGAGAGACGTTTCCACCCAGATAAGGCGGGGAAAAAATACCCCAGTTCCCTAAGAATTAGTTGACGCTTTCAGATGGACAAATAATTGCACTTGCAGTTATATGATTCATATTGAAGTATTTCAGACTAACTAAAATCAAAAACATATGAAACGTTCAACTAGATTCTTCAGCCGCAAACAAATTTTTACCTGCCTCCTTTCATTATTTCTGATAAGTGCTGTCACACCCGGTGCTTTCGCAAATAATCCCATAAAAGATAAATATGATCGGATGACCACCGAAGAGCGTACCGCAAGAGTGGAGGAAATCAGAAACCGCGTGGAAGAAATTCGCCGGATGGATAAATCGGATTTATCCAAAACAGACCGGAAAGAACTGAAAAAAGAATTGAAAGATTTAAAACAGGAAGCTAAAGCCGCTCAGCAGGTTAAAGGTGTATATCTTTCCATCGGAGCAATTATAATTATTATCCTTTTGCTTATTCTGATTCTCTGATAAGTAAATATTCAGTTAAGATATACCGAACGATATACTTCGCAGGCTTGTATTGCATAATATTAACATAATACTTGTGCTAACCGGCCTCATATTTGCGTTTCCCTGCATATCCAGGAGAAACCTATGAATAAAAATAAATCCGTACTCTTTTCAATAATCCTCATTCTGACGGCATTTGGCTGTCAGAAAGGGGATATGGAAACAAGTTCAAATGTTCCGGTTGCCGATAAGGAATGTCCGCCGGTTAGTTTTTCCAGCCATGCCGACAACGATCTGTATATCGTTTTGCTCAAAGAAAATACACCAACAACTACTTCTATTCAGGCGGCCACTAGCGTAAGAGACCGATCTACCCGCGTTCTGCTTCGACATAATATAGCTTCTAAAAGAATGCACACCGTACTGTACAACATGCACAGCGGATTTATTGCAAATTTGTCAAGCTCTGAAGCAAATGAGCTGATTGCTGATCATGAAGTGGAAATTGTGGAGCAGGACCGGGTTCTTTCTCTCAATACAGGGTGCTTTACGATAGTATCCCCCGGCACAGCACAGTGGGGAGTGAACCGTGTGGGAGCCGGCGATGGCAGTGGTAAAAGAGTATGGGTAGTAGATACCGGAATAGATATGGATCATCCGGACCTGAATGTAAATCAGGAACTCAGCCAAAGCTTCGTTTCCAATCAGACTTCTCCCAACGATCAAAACGGGCACGGAACTCACGTAGCGGGAATTATTGCTGCACTGAACAACAATTTCGGAGTGCTGGGTGTAGCTTCGGGTGTTGATCTTGTAGCACTGAAAGTGCTGAACAACGAAGGAGAAGGTAATACCAGCAATATCATCAAAGCTCTGAATTATATTGCACAACACGCAAAACCGGGTGATGTTGTTAATATGAGTCTGGGTGCAGATACCATCTCGAACTCTCTGGATTATGCCGTTAAATCGCTGGCAGAAAAAGGAATATTATTTTCCCTGGCAGCAGGAAACAACAGAAAAGACGCAGCACATACATCACCCGCCCGCGTGAACCACCCGAATGTATTTACCGTGTCCGCAATAGACAGCGTCGGACGTTTTGCCGGATTTTCCAATTTCGGAAAAGACGTAGTTGATTTTGCAGCTCCGGGTGTACATATTGTTTCTACCTATATCGACGGAAAATATGCACGACTTAGCGGAACCTCAATGGCAGCACCGCACGTAGCCGGACTTCTCGTGCTAAAAGGTCGAAATATCCGATCAAACGGATTTGCATTAAATGATCCTGACGGAGTTCCCGATCCAATTGCTTCATATTAAAATAATTTAATTACAACCTCCTTATAGCCATATTTCAGGGCGCTGTTATCATAGCTTTAACACCAACACTCAAATAGCCATTCTCGGGTCCATTATACTTAAATGGAAATGCTCAAAAGCTTCCAAACGGCCTCCAGGTTAAATCAGCCCGATCATTCACACGCAGTAAAAGCTACTGTATTAAATTCTTGCTAAAAAGCCGGTTGAACAATTAACCGGCTCTGATGTTTTAGTTTCTTTGTGGCCGAAATCAAATCTTCATGACAAGCACCAGCTCAGTTACTACTCGAATTTCAGGTATCGGATGGAAGAAGATTTTCATTCTCACTTTCGCTATTTTTTTAACCCAAATAATTTTTGCACAGAAAAAGCTCACTGTTAGCGGAACTGTTCGCTCCGCAGACAAAGGTGAAACCCTGATTGGTGCCACCGTCCGCATGCTGAATGGAACTTCAGGCACAGTCACAAATGAATATGGTTTCTATTCATTACTTCTCGATAAGGGTGAATGGGAGATCAGTTTCTCCGCCCTCGGCATGAAATCAAAAACCATAAAGATTTCCTTGCAGGAAAACGTTGAACTGAATGTGGAACTGGAAGTCGAAGCCGCTTCCCTGGAGGAAGTGGTAATCACCGCCAGCAATTACCGTCGAAGTCTGAGACAACCTCAAATGGGTATGGAAAAACTGAGTATCACCGATATTCAAAACCTTCCCGTATTGCTGGGAGAAAAAGATGCTTTAAAAATTCTTCAGCTTCTTCCCGGAATTAAGTCTGCCGGTGATGGTAACAGCGGTTTTTACGTAAGAGGTGGAGCTGCCGATCAAAATCTGATCCTTCTGGACGAAGCTCCTGTCTATAATGCATCACACCTGCTGGGATTTTTCTCCACTTTTAATTCGGATGCTATTAAAGATATTACCGTTTACAAAGGTGGGATGCCTGCGCAATACGGCGGTAGATTGGCTTCTGTACTTGATATTCACATGAACGACGGAAACAGTAAAAATCTTTCTGTAAGTGGTGGAATCGGATTGATTTCGACCCGTCTGAATGTAGAAGGACCTATTCAGAAAGATCAATCTTCTTTCCTGCTTAGCGGAAGAAGAACGTATGCTGATATGTTTCTCAAACTTTCAAGTGATACTACTATCAGTAAAAACAAGCTCTATTTCTACGATTTCAACGCTAAACTTAATTATACTCTAAGTAAAAAAGATCGCCTTTTTCTATCGGGTTACTTTGGAAGAGACAAAGTCGCCGCCGGAGAAAATTTCGGGTTAAGCTGGGGAAATGCTACTGCTACCCTTCGATGGAACCATCTGTTCAGTTCGCGACTTTTTTCCAACACTTCACTTATTTACAGTAACTACGACTATCTGATAAATATCAATACTTCTGCAGCTGCATTGGATATTGTATCCAACATAAAAGACTGGAACCTGAAACAGGAATTACAGTGGAATGCGGGAAATAAACATCAGGTCCGCTTCGGATTTCAGTCGATTTACCACCGTATTCAACCAGGTGAAGTAAAACCGGGTGAAAGCAGTCCGGTCAACCCAAGCGTTCTGCAAACCCGCTATTCCTGGGATAACGCAATCTACCTGTCTGATACCTGGAAATTTTCAGACAAGATACAACTGGGTTATGGTCTGAGGGTAACTTTTTTCAGCATTTTGGGTGACGGAGATTTCTTCAATATTGATGCAGACGGAAATATTCTGGATACACTAAGTTATGGAAAAGGAGAATTTGTAAAGACTTACGTCAATGCAGAACCTAGAATTTCAATAAGTTATTCACTGAATGATTTTTCCTCAATCAAAGCTTCATATGTCAGAAATACGCAGAACCTTCACTTACTTTCCAACTCAGTCAGTTCAAGTCCAACCGACAAATGGATTGCCAGCACTAATATTGTGAAACCGCAAATCGCCGATCAATATGCTGTGGGGTATTATCGGAATTTCTCCGGCGGAGCATTTGAATTCAGTTCAGAAGCATATTATAAGTCGATGCAAAACCAGATCGACTACCGGGATGGCGCAGATATTTTTGCCAATTCCGATGCTATTGAACGGCAACTTTTGTTCGGAATAGGCCGCGCTTACGGATGGGAAAACCTGATCAAAAAAACCAGTGGTGCGTTTTCCGGATGGATTAGCTATACCCTTTCAAGAACCGAGAAGCAAATCAACGGTATTAATAATGGAAACTGGTATAACGCACGGCAAGACCGCACACATGATATTGCGCTGGTGGGTATGTATAAGCTCAACGAAAAATGGACACTGTCGGCCAATTGGGTATACTACACCGGTGACGCGGTTACTTTTCCAACCGGAAAATATACCATCGATAACCAAACCATATTTTATTATTCAGAGCGGAATGGTTACCGGATGCCGGATTATCATCGTTTAGATCTGGGTGCGGTATTGGTACTTAAAAAAACAGAGAAGCGGCTGTCTGAACTGGCTTTCAGCCTTTACAACGCTTACGGAAGAGAAAATGCATATACCATTTCTTTCAGAGACAGTGAGGAAAATCCCGGTACAACGGAAGCAGTACAGGTAGCTTTATTCAAATTTATTCCTTCCATAACCTGGAATTTTAAATTCTAAAAAGACTGTGATGAAATTAATTTATACCATTATACTGATCCTGACTCTGGGCCTGATGCATACGGGTTGTGAAAAAATAATCAATATTGATACTGCGGACGGAAGCGGAAAACTCGTTATTGAAGCTATTGTTACCAATAGAACGGGAACCTGTAAAGTGCTTCTATCTACAACAAAAAAATTCAGTGCCCCGAATGGTTTTACCGGCGTTACCGGTGCACAGGTTAGCATAACTGAAGTGGGAGGTACTGTGAGAGATTTAGCTGAGACAGCACCCGGAGTGTATGAAGCAGCAACTTTCAGAGGTACTCCCGGACGAACCTATCAACTTAGAGTTGAACATAATGGCAGCGTTTACACCGCTGAGAGCAAAATGCCTGCTCAAACCAATATCGAATCAGTGGCATTAATCAGTGATGTTTTGTTCGGAAGCGAAAGAAATCTGGCTCAGGTAAGTTTCAGGGACCCGGCAGGAATACCTAATTACTACAAATTTGAGCAGTATATTAATGATCGTAAAACCAAAAATATTTTTATTCGCTCAGACGACTACTCTGACGGAAATGTAATCCGGTTAACCCTGCGACACGATTATGAAGACGATGAGGATGAGCTTAAAATTAAAACCGGAGACAGTATCACTATTCGCATGATGTGTATTGATTCGGCTGTGTATAAATATTGGTTCAGCCTGAACCAGAGCTCCACCGGACAGAACCAGTCGGCATCTCCCGCTAACCCCGTTACGAATATAAGAGGCGGTGCGTTGGGATATTTTAGTGCGCACACTCTCGAGAGCAAATCGTTTAAAGTACCCTAAAAAGGGACACAATCTTTAAAAAATTAAGTTTATATCCGTAGCTTTTTAGCATCTTTGTGCCCTTAAATTTTTTTCTGTATGACTTCTTCAGTGCCGAATGAATCGGGTGTTAGGGGATATTTAAAACTTTTAAAACAATCTTTGAAGGGGGAAGAAGCTGACTACACTTCTATTCCCATTCGTAAAGCAGTACTCCTGCTGGCGATACCCATGATGCTGGAAATGCTCATGGAATCAGTATTTGCGCTGGTGGATTTGTATTTTGTTGGTCACCTGCCGGAAAGCAGTCAGGCTATTCAGGTAGTTGGACTGACAGAGTCTGTGTTGGCAGTAATCTATTCTATCGCTATTGGCA
>DATCKB010000291.1:0-2419 GCA_036562505.1 Parasegetibacter sp.
GAATTATACCAATCAGCAAATGAGGCCCTTCCGGAAAAACATGCAGATGATTTTTCAGGATCCCTATTCCTCGCTGAATCCTCAGATTTCTATAGGGGATGCAATTGCTGAGCCATTAGTTATTCACCAACTCGTAAAAGACTCAAGGGAAGCAAAAGAAAGGGTGATAAATCTGCTTCAGAAAGTTGGTCTGAAACCTGAATATTATCACCGGTATCCGCATGAGTTTTCAGGCGGACAAAGGCAGAGAATCGGTATTGCCCGGGCACTGGTGCTGGAGCCTGAGCTGATTATCTGCGACGAATCGGTGTCGGCACTCGACGTAAGTGTTCAGGCGCAGGTGTTGAATCTGTTAAACGATCTGAAATCCGAATTCGGTTTTACTTCCCTTTTTATTTCCCACGACATGAACGTGGTACGATACATGAGCGACCGTATCCTGAGAATGGAAAAAGGAAGCTTAGATGCACTGTTCTAAAACAACGACTATCACCCAGGAACTAACGGTTATCAATATCTGGAGTTAAAGAAATATTCAGCGCTTCTTCTTTTTGAGAACTGCAGTCTTTTTACCTGCTCCATAAACTGATCGCTAACCGGATCGGGACCATTTAAATGAACGCCTGTTAGTTTTACCAGTTCCCCTTTACCACTTACCATCCTGGTATCAAGTGGCTGAAGTCCGCTAATACCAATCATCCAGTCATCATCTTTCATCAGTTTATATTTGAACAGGTAAACATACCCGGTCTTGTTTTTATGGTTCAACCTGATTTTATCAAATAATTCAATGGCGTAAAATTTCTGAAAACGACTGCCTCTTAATAACATACTTCTTGCTACATCTTCCTGCTTGCGGAACTCTGCTGGAAACTTATCAGTCTGACCAATCTCCTCCAGTTCAGCCAGCAATCTGCCTCTGTATTCATCTTTGGACGCAACCGACTTAATTATACTATCCGGAACTGCCAGTTTTTGTTTCAACATACGGATTACTGTGAACAACTGAAGTCCGCCGTCAGTTGACGTAAGCAGTCGTTCAAAATACTTCTGAACCTGAAGATTCGATTCATAAAACGGAAGCAACAAAACTGCATAGCTTTCCAGATCTGAACTGCTGCTTTTGTTTCCAAAACTTAAGCCATACATGTAAGCTTCCTGGTCATCATCATCGTTCACCTGCTTATCTAACATCTTTTCATCTCTGACCTGTTGTTTTTTCCACTCAATGCGCGCATCAAAAAACAGTTTCGGAAAATAGGAATCATAATCCGCTCCGCTAACCAGACTACTATCCACCAGATCTCTTAGCATGGAATTAATGAGTTCCTTATAATCGTCTATACTTGCAAGCTGGAATAACTCAGGTAATAATATCCGTGAGAGCTGAAGTGAGTCAGTGATATTCTCAAACAACTCGGAATAATCCTCGGAGTCTTCAAAAACAGGTGGTTCCAGAAGTAATAGCTCCTTCAGCACCTTGTAACTCTTTTCGGTATTCAGATTCGCAATAGCAGTAATGGCTGCGTTTTGGAACGAACTGGTATCAAAACTTGCTTCATGTATTGCTTTCAGTTCATTCAAAACCTGATTCACCACTGTGGAGTCCTTGATGTATCCCAGTTCGGCAATGAACCTTGTTTTATTATCAAAGTAATCTTTATCTCCGTATTTCAGTGACTTGATTGCCTGCAACAATTTCGGCAAACCCTCTTTTCCAAAATGTACGTAGTTGATAGCATCTTTCGCGCGCTTCCGCGTAAGGGAGTCGGTACTGTAGTAATCATTAAAGAATGCATTTGTTTTATTCTGAAACACCGAAGGCCCGGTTTTACGCGATAAAGGTTGAAAGCTTTCAAAAAATCCTTTTACGAAAGAACTCATCTCTGCGGTACTGTCGCCCAGTGTCATTACAGTGAAAAGGCGATTATCCCGGAGCATAACCATACCATGGATAATCCGGGTACTGTTAGTATCTGTTAGTTCCAGCCTATACCCGCAAATACTGTCTGACTTTCTGAAAAACTCGTTTTTCTTTATTATAAAATTTTTACCGATTCGTTTCAGATTCAATTGCTGACCCCAGAACGAAGCGCTATCCTCCGCATGATAGTATTTAGGGAAAGTATGAATAGTTACGTAGATGGATTCGCCGGTTGAATCACTTTCAAAAGCAGCATACCGGTTACGTGGATAATAGCTATAATAATCGGGGATACCATTCAGAAATTCTTCTGAAGATGATTTTTCCACCAATGCACGAATCTCTTCATCAAGTACCGGAACTACAGGAGTGTTTACCTGAAAATTCAGCAATGTATCGTAGTAGAGAACAGCCGGCCGGTATTTCAGTGTGGTAAGCGAAAAAGAATTAAAAAACTGATCAGCACTTGCATCCTTCTGTTTACTGTGCATCAGA
>DATCKB010000293.1:0-4398 GCA_036562505.1 Parasegetibacter sp.
TGTAATATCAGTCTGTGGTAGATTACTTTCTCATTCCTTTTTTATATTTTTCGGAAGTACTATCGTTGCGTTTTATGGCTTTTGAGTTTCTGGAAATCAGCTTGGTTTCCGTTGGTTTTTCAGAATTTACCGATTTAGCAGACTTGTCATCCCGCATACCTTCAAAGCTGGGATGGCGCATCACTCCGTCACCGGTAATTTCAGTATAACTGACTTCACACACCAGTTTAGGTTTTAGCCAAGTAACCGTTGCATGCGGTGGATTATGCCGGAAGCGCGACGGTTTATTTACATCAGGAATTTCCGCAAACGGACAAACACTTGTTTTCAAGGGTTTGAACAACTGCATCATATCCTTTTGCGTTTTCTGACTAAATCCGGTTCCTATTTTACCGGTATAAATGAGACGTTTATTTTCATACAATCCAACCAACAATGAACTGAATAATTTGGGAGAATTCTCATTAATTGTAAATCCGCCGATGACCACCTCATGGCGTTGATTCGATTTTATCTTTAACCAGTCGCCTGATCTTTCACCCGGAAAATATAAACTGTTTTCTCTTTTGGCCATTATCCCTTCCATCCCCAGTTCGGCTACGGCTTCAAACAATTCTGTAGCGGTACCCGGCAGATCTTCGCTCATGCGTATGACTGACGAATCCGGAAGTATTTCACATAATAACTGCCTCCGTTGAACCAGTGGAATTCCGGTAAGATCGCGGCCTTCCAGCCAAAGTAAATCGAATACATAATAAATCAATTCTCCATCGGCTTCAGTACGCCAGTTTTGTAATGAACTAAAATGAGCCACTCCTTTGCTATCCAATACGCAGATTTCACCGTCAATAACTGCGTTAACTTTCCAATCTTTTACGGCTTCAAAAACCGGGTAAAACTTTTCATCGAAGGATTTGTTGTTGCGTGAAATCAGTTTGGTTTGCTTTTTATTCCGCAAAGCAAGAGCACGATATCCGTCCCATTTAACTTCGTATATCCATCCCTGTTGGTCTGATGGTTTATCAGTCAGAGTTGCCAGCATCGGTTTAATTGATGCGGGAAATGCTGAAACCTTTCCTCTATTAATACGTGAAGCCATCTCCAGACGACCTAAATACTTGTGCCAGGCCTGTCAGCAGCTATCGTTCGTTCAATCTTTGTATCTTCACTGCGGTACCTGATATAATTTTGTAATACATAAAAACCCATCTAAACCATGACAGAATTTGATCAGCAAGTCGCCTACTATCGGTATTTACTTAAGAAATATGGAAGGAAACTCCTGATCGGGTTAATTCTTCTGATTACAGCATTAACTTCAATCAGAACTGTTGGTCCGGAAGAAGAAGGAGTGGTATTAAACCTGGGTCAGTATAGCAGAACCGTGCAGCCGGGATTAAATTTTATTCTTCCCTTCGGAATTGAGAAAATGTTTAAGATTCCGGTTCAGCGTCAGTTGAAACATGAATTCGGTTTTCGTACGGCGGGTGGCGACAGTCGTTCTTCCCGGTACCGAGATAATGATTACAGTATTGAATCATCCATGTTGAGTGGCGATCTGAATATGGCGGATGTGGAATGGGTTGTTCAGTACAGAATAGTCAATTCATTCCAGTACCTATTTAAAGTGAAAGATCCCGAGCGCTCACTTCGTGATATGGCGGAATCAGCGATGCGAAAAGTGGTGGGTGACAGAACTGTAAATGAAGTGTTAACCGTGGGCCGACAGGAAGTAGCTTCTGAAATGGAAGTCCTGCTACAACAACTTTGTGATGAATATGAAAATGGAATCCGCATTGATCAGGTTGTGCTGCAGGATGTAAATCCGCCCGCGCCAGTAAAACCTTCTTTTAATGCTGTAAACCAGGCTCAGCAGGAACGGGAAACATTAATCAATAAGGCGGAATCAGAATATAACAGTGTTATACCCCGGGCGCGTGGTGAGGCAAAAGAAATTATTCAGCTTGCTGAAGCATATTCACTTAACCGTATAAACGGTGCAAAGGGTGATGCGGCTAAATTTGAAGCATTATATAAGGAATATATCAAAGCACCTGAAGTAACTAAAAAGAGAATCTATCTCGAAACAATGGAAAGAATTCTTCCAAAATTGGGTAACAAGATTATAGTAGATGATAAAGGAAATAACCTTTTGCCATTATTGAACCTCGATTCAAAATCAAAATAATCAGACTACTACCAAAAAATAAATTTCATGAAGACAGCTAAACAAATTCTTTTTACAATACTAGTGGTTCTGTTGATTATGGCGGTTTCCGGTTCAATGTTTATTCTGGATGAAACCAAACAGGCCATCGTAACCCAGTTTGGTAAGCCTGTGGGAGAGCCCAGAACCACGCCGGGAGTAAATTTCAAAGTTCCGTTCATTCAAAAAGTCCAGTTCTTTGATAAGCGTTATTTACCCTGGGACGGCGATCCAAACCAGGTTCCGACTAAAGACAAGAAGTTTATTTATGTGGATACTTATGCGCGCTGGCAGATTACGAATTCACTTCAATTCTTTATTCGTCTGAGGGATGAACGTTCCGCTATTTCGCGGCTCGACGATATTCTGGATGGCGAGACAAGGAATGCCGTGGCAGCACATGATTTGCTCGATATCGTCCGCTCAACAAACCGTGAACCGGAAGTGGGTGAAGAGTTTTTAGAGCAGCTGGAAAATCTAGATTCAATTTCTGTGGGTCGCGATAAAATTGAAGAAATGATTTTGAAAAAAGTAAATGAGAGAACCGCCGATTTAGGAATCAGGATTCTTGATTTTCGTTTCAGAAGGGTGAACTATGTGGAAGAAGTGAGAAATCGGGTGTACGACAGAATGATCAGTGAAAGGAACCGGATTGCGGAGCAGTTTAAATCAGAAGGACAGGGTGAAGCGTTGAAGATCCAGGGTAACAAAGAACGGGACCTTGCAGAAATACAATCTTCAGCAAAAAAAGACGCACAGGTAATCAGAGGGGAAGCTGATGCGAAAGCGACTGCAATATATGCTGAGGCTTACAATAAAAATATGCAATCGCGAGAGCTGTATAATTTCCTGAAATCAATGGAAACTCTGGAGAAAGCTCTGGACAGTCAGACTACCGTTGTATTGTCGACCGACAGCGAATTGTTCAGGATGCTGAAAAAGCCGTAAGAGAAGTCATTCCTTGAACATAAAAAAACCCGCCTTGAGAATACTCAGTTTCAAGGCGGGTTAATTTTTTTCCGTAATTCAGATGGGTCTTTGTCCCCTAATCATACCGGTTTCCTCTGGATTATTCAACGTTAGAGTTTGATAAAGCTTTGAGTACTCCATCAATTTTGTGATAAGTATCTTCCAGCTTTTCAGTGAATTCTTCAGTATCTTCCTTGATCGTCTTATATACGAGTTCACAGGATTCGAGACGAAGTTTGCAGTATTCCAATAATAATTTATTGCGCTTATATAATGCAGGGGGTAGTTTCAAGTGATTCAGATCTTTAATCAGGTTTATAGATTCTTTCCAGTTGTTTATTCCCTTGGTTTCTAATTCATGAAGTATCGAATCTTTCGGTGTATCGGTAGATATGCTGTAAACTTCGAGCGCTTCTGATTCAAGAGCTGCAAATTCAGCGAATTTTTCTTCATAAATCACGATATCATTCGGTAGCGTTTTATATACGGCAAAGGATCCAGAAATGGTGACTGCGGTAATAGCTAATACTAATGCCGGATGCGGCTTTGAATGCTGGCCTCTTTTTAAAGCGGGTATGAGCAGGAAGCCGGCGATGAATCCGGATACCACTCCACCGATGTGCGCAGCGTTATCGATACCGCCGCGTATTCCATTAATCAGATTGAATGCTACAAAAACACCGATACTGGTGAGCAGCGCTCTACGTTCCGCACCCGGGATAAGCTTAGAGATTAGCATCGCCAGGAATATTCCGTATAATCCAAAGATCGCTCCTGATGCACCTGCGCTGATAACAAAGTCGTTCCACCACAAACTGGTGGTACTTGCAGCTACGCCTGTTAATATATATGCGAGAAAAAACTGAACGCGACCCAGATATGGTTCAAGCAGCAAACCAATATAGGTAAGCGCATACATATTCATCAGCAGGTGAATTATTCCAATATGGACGAAACAGCTGGTCACGATCCGCCACCATTCTCCGGCCAGGGTGGCCGGTTTGAAATTTGCGCCCCATTGAATCAGGCTCTCGTTAGAAGGCTCGAAAATGCTGACGCCGCTTATCGCCATCAGAATAAATACTGCCAGATTGATATAAAGTAATATGGGTGTGGCAAAATAGCCTTCCCGGGGTATAAGTAAAGTTAGCAACCCCGCATTTTCAGTGGGGGACGTGGAACTGTCCGGTGCAGTGTCGGTGCTATTCCCCATGGTTGAACTT
>DATCKB010000294.1:0-2317 GCA_036562505.1 Parasegetibacter sp.
ATTCTGTGTGAGTTTTTTTATTGCAAATGATCTTGTTGCGCAAACCTTAATGCAGATCGATTCCTCCCTCTTTATAAGAGATACGCTGAAACCCCTCGCTAAAAGATTTGAGAATATCAGAATCAGCGGTTACATGCAGCCGCAGTACCAAACAATAGCATCTACGGGAGCTGCAACCTATGCCGGTGGAGATTTTCAGGAGAACAGCAATAGCAGATTCATGTTAAGACGGGGGAGGCTCAGGGTCGACTATTTATCACTCACCAGGGAAGGATATCCTAAGCTGTATTTCGCCTTTCAGTTTGACGGCACCGAAAGAGGCGTCAATATCCGCGATTTCTGGGGCAAGTTCTATGAAAATAAATGGAGCGTTTTCTCCATCACCACAGGTGTGTTTGGAAGGCCATTTGGATTTGAGGTGGACTATTCTTCAACGGTAAGGGAGGCACCTGAAAGAGGCCGGATGTCGCAGATTTTACTGCAGACTGAACGCGATATTGGTGTGATGCTAAGGTTCGAGCCTCAACGCAGAGATCATCGTTTGAAATGGCTTTCTGTAGACGCCGGACTGTTTAATGGGCAAGGCCTGCCGGGTCGCGCAGACTTTGATAGTAAAAAAGATTTCATCACCCGCGTTAGCGTTGGACCATTTGAAAAAAATCAGTTAACCTTTAATGGTAGCGTGTCTTCTTATCTTGGAGGAATCAGACAGTTTACCAAATACAAATGGACGGAAGGAGTGAATGCCGGAGGAGACAACGCTTTTCTGGTAGATTCATCTCTTAGTAACATTGGTAAAATTGCAAAGAGAAATTATTTTTCAGCGGATGGACAATTAAAAATTAAATCGGGCTGGGGAGTCACTGAATTCAGAGCAGAATACTGGCGTGGCACAACTCCGGGAACGCAGTACAATTCTGCACCTCCTCCGTCGGCAACCGAAGCAAATGCTCCCCTTTTTCAAAGAAACTTTGACGGAGCATTTTTTTATTTCCTTCAGAATATCGTAAACACTAAACATCAGATTGTTTTTAAATACGATTGGTACGATCCTAACAAGCACGTATCAGGAGAGGAAATTGGAAAGCTTAATACGAATTTTACGGCTGCAGATATGCGTTACAACACACTGGGGATGGGGTATCTCCATTATTTCAATAATAATCTGAAGATGACACTATGGTACGATATTGTTAGAAATGAAAAGACCTCGCTTGACGGGTACGAAAACGACCTGAAGGACAATGTGTTTACCTGTCGTCTCCAGTTTCACTTTTAGCTTTCTTCGAAAAAGTCCGCTATCCTCGGAGCGCCTGAGTGATATCTCCAATGATATCTTCCACTTTTTCCAGACCAACAGAAATTCTGATTAAACCCGGAGTTATTCCCGTGGCCAGTCTTTCATCTTCAGTGAGCTTAGCATGAGTGGTGCTTGCAGGATGTGATGCGATACTTCGGGTATCTCCAAGGTTAGCGGTGAGCGAAAGCATTTTCAGGTTATCGAGGAACTTTCTTCCTGCTTCCAGCCCGCCTTTCAATTCAAAGCAAACGAGCCCGCCGCCATTATTCATCTGTTTTTTCGCAATAGCATGTTGTGGATGTGACGGTAAGAAAGGGTATTTTACCGAAGATAATTCAGGGTGATTTTCTAAGGCTCCAGCCAGTGCCAGGGCATTGCTGGCATGCCTTTCCATCCTTACATCCAGGGTTTCGAGGCTCTTACTAAGAAGCCATGCGTTGAATGGAGAGAGGGCGGGGCCTGTGCTTCTGCAGAACAGAAAAATTTCTTTGATGAGATCTTTTCTTCCTACAACCACACCACCCAGCACGCGTCCTTGTCCGTCAATCCATTTTGTTGCCGAATGCACTACCAGATGTGCGCCATATTGAATGGGTGTTTGTCCAACCGGGGTGGCAAAGCAGTTATCTACATTCAGAATAACATTTTTTCTTGCTGCCAGTTTTCCAACCCACTCCAGATCAATAATGTCCAACCCCGGATTAGTAGGAGTTTCCAAATAAATCATTCTGGTATTCGGCTGAATAGCGGCTTCCCATTCCTCTGGTTTGGCAGCATCAACATAGGTGTACGAAATGCCGTATTTGGGCAAATATTTTGTAATTACCGTATGTGTGCTCCCAAAGATAGAGTTGCAGGCCACCAGGTGGTCCCCAGCTTTCAGCAAAGCCATGAAGGAGGCGAAAACGGCGCTCATGCCTGATGCTGTGGCAAATCCTGCCTCAGCGCCTTCCAGCGCGCACATTTTATCAATAAGTTCCTGTGCATTCGGATTACTGAAGCGGCTATAGATATTAT
>DATCKB010000301.1:0-3242 GCA_036562505.1 Parasegetibacter sp.
CAGTTATATCGCCTGTTACAATCTTCATATAAAAGAAAACGAAACCTTCGAACAGTTCACTACGCATTTCCTGGCAAAAGGTATCCGGGTTCCGGAATTCCTGTTTCTCAACAAGGAGAAAACGGTTTACCTGCTGGAAGATCTGGGCGAAGTCTCGCTGCTTAAACTGATTGAAGAAAAAGGTCATACTCCAGAGATTTACAACCTCTTTAAAAAGAGTCTCAGACAACTGGCGAAAATGCAGATTCAGGGGGAGGAGGGATTTGATTATAACTGGTGTATCACCTCCAAAGAGTTTGGTAAGAAAGCAATCCTGGCAGATTTGATGTATTTTAAATATTATTTGCTGGATACGCTGAAGATTCCTTACGATAAAGAAAAACTGATGGATGATCTGGAAGCACTTTCCAATTATCTCTCCCATACCGCATATAAACATTTTATGTTCCGAGATTTTCAAAGCCGGAATATCATGGTAAGAAACGATGAAGTGTATTTTATCGATTACCAGGGGGGAATGAAAGGCGCATTGCAATATGATGTGGCTTCCCTGCTTTGGCAGGCAAAAGCAGAACTGCCGGAAGATTGGAAGGATAGTCTGCTTAAAGAATATATCAACGAAGTAGAGAAATTATTAGGCCAGCCTGTAGACCGCGTTACTTTCGAAAACCAGTATAATGGTTATGTTTTGATTCGTCTGTTACAGGTACTGGGCGCTTATGGTTTCCGGGGATTGTTTGAAAGAAAAGCACATTTTCTGGTCAGCATACCGCTGGCTTTGCGCAATCTTCAATGGTTTGTGAAGCATAAACGGATTGGTATTGTACTACCTGAATTCGACCGAATGCTTCAGGAAGTAGTGAAGGAAGAAGTGATCCGCCGTTTTGAACCTCCTAAGGCCACACCTGAATCCAAACTAACAGTGAAGATTAATAGTTTTTCCTATCGTTGTGGCATACCCGAAGATAACACCGAAAACGGAGGAGGTTTTGTATTTGATTGCCGTAGTATTTTTAATCCGGGACGATTTGAAGAATATAAATCGAAAACCGGTCGTGATAAATCTGTTCAGGATTTTCTGGAACAGCGCTCGAAGATGTCTGAATATTTAAACAATGTATTTAACCTGGTAGATATGGCGGTGGAAGATTATCTGGAAAGAGGGTTCGACAGTTTGATGGTAAGTTTTGGATGTACGGGCGGTCAGCACCGGAGTGTGTATGCTGCTGATGCGCTGGCCCGCCATTTAAAAAATAAATACGGGGTGAAGATTGAATTAAGACACCGGGTGCAGGACGAAAAAGGTTGGGTGAACTGAGAGAATTTTCAACTATGCGGATTAAAGCGTTGATTTTTGCTGCAGGATTAGGAACACGGTTTAAACCGTGGACGGATACGCATCCCAAGGCGCTGGCGCCGGTGAATGGAAAATCACTCTTGCAAAGAAATATTGAATATCTGCAGAAATATAACATCACCGATGTTGTTGTAAACGTGCATCACTTCTCAGACCAGATTATTGAAGCCATTCAATTGAACAAAGGCTGGGGGACTAAGGTGGAAATAAGTGATGAGTCAGATGCGGTATTGGAAACCGGTGGTGGATTGTTAAAGGCTGCACCATTTTTACGGGAAGCTGAGATGTTCCTGACTCTGAATGCAGACATTCTCACTAATCTTGATTTGTCGGCCTTACTGAATTTTCATTACAGGAATAATCCTCTGATTAGTCTGGCTGTAACGAGGAGGGAGAGCTCCAGGTATTTGCTGTTTGATAAGAATCTGAAGCTTGTAGGCTGGCGGAACGTAAAAACAGGAGAAGAAAAAATTTCGGTTCCATGTGATGAACCTTTGAAGAGGGCATTTTCTGGGGTGGCGGTTTATCGGTCGGATGTTCTATCATTACTGGAGGAGTCAGATTCCTTTCAAGAGAAGAAAAAGTTTTCGGTGATTGATGTTTATCTTGAGTTGGCGAAGAAGAATACTATCAACGGCTATGATCATACGGGCGACATACTGCTGGATGTGGGAAAGCCTGGTTCGGTAGAAAAGGCGGAAGAGTTGTTCGGGTAAACATGTCGGGCTAAGTAAGAGTAGTTTCAGAACGGGATAAGTAAGAGTAGTTTCAGAAAAATTACTGTCAGAAAAGGTCCGGTAAGTGAAAGTCGTGAACAGAATTATTGATTTAATCCTTTGAAGCTAAAAGGATTAATCTGACAAAATATTTTAATGTGAATAATGCTGATATAACAAAACGAGTATAGACAACGTTATTGAATGCATTGAAACAGTTATATTTGCGTGCAACGAGAACGCTTCTGTGAACGGATTAGGAGATTACATGGATTTTAATTTATTAGATATGTAGTCTATTGTTTTGCAGAGCTGTAAATGTAAAAAAAAATGATAAGTCGGTACTAGTGATGGGACTGACGTGGCGAAGCTGTATCGTTGAATCAATCGATAGTTGTCTTAAAAAATTGATAATCAATAACTTGCATTCATGAATTGGTACGCCGTTTATACAAAACCCCGGTGGGAAAAAAAGGTTCACCAATTATGCAGGCAGAGAGGAATTGAGAGTTATTGTCCATTGAGCAAAGTGGTTCGTCGTTGGAGCGACCGGGTGAAAGTTATCGATGAGCCCCTGTTTCGTTCCTATGTTTTTGTGCGAACTAATGAAGAAAGTTTCCTACGCGTTAAGATGATCGACGGCATCGTCAATTTCGTTCACTGGCTAGGTAAGCCGGCGGTGATTAAGGATCAGGAGATATCTGTTATCAAGCGATTTCTTAATGAGCACCAGGATGTGGAAATGGTGAAATTTTCCCCTTTGAAAATAGGTAGCAAGGCTGTTGTTCAGAAAGGTATTTTTATGAACGAGACCGGGATGGTATTAAAAGTTCGTAATAAATCTGTTGAACTGCGTCTTGAAAAATTAGGAGTGGCATTGGTTGCCGTACTTGATAAATCCAGTGTTATTCCATTAAGTTGACCTTATTAAAGGTGCAGCTGATGCAATGAAGTTCAGTTACACCCGAACATACAAATTAATATGACAAAACCATCCTTACATTTCGCTTTAATCGCGTTCATTGCGATAAGTATCACATCGTGCCTAAATAACAAGAAGTTGACCGAACAAGCAATTTATTTCAGGAATGTGAACGACAGTATATTGCTCAGTCAGGCAGCTAATTATGATCCGGTGCTTCAGAAAGGAGATATACTCTCTATTGAAG
>DATCKB010000304.1:0-2727 GCA_036562505.1 Parasegetibacter sp.
CCCCTTTACTGTTCCCATGATATCTGCCTGAGTACCTTCAATATCACCTTCCACCTTGCCAGCCGGACCAATCACGATCTTAGCCTTACTGACAATATTCCCTTTAAGTTCCCCGTCAATCCGGATATCACCATTGCAGGAAATATCACCGGTTACCGTGGTGCCGGCACCAATTAAACTTGTAGTGTTTGCACCTGTTAATACGGTGGTTGAATTGCCAGTTTTCGATTTGGAAGTAAACATAAAAAATTGGATTTATTCGTCAACAATCTCGGGCTGAGGAATATTCAGCGCCGTAGTATCTAATACTATTGAAGCATCACCCGTTAACGCCCTACGGATTCCCTGCAGATAAACATCTCTGTATCGCATTTCTCTTTCCAGCGAATCTGTTCTCATTTTCAACTGTACCAATTCGCGGGTCTGACTGGAACTTCCATACCCCGGAATATAATACCGGAGTGGCGTAAAAACGATCAATGCAACTGTTAAGCCGACCAGAACCACAAAAATTGTGCTCAAAAATATATAAACACTCTTTCGGGACAACTTAAACGTAACAACTTCCTCGTACGTGTCGTCGTTCATTACTACAAGTCTATAACGATTCTGCAGTCTTTTTAATGTGGTGTTGCCCGAAGTTTTCGCCATAATATCATTTTCCAGGGATAAAGGTAATAACTTATGATTGTCTTACCTTAGCAGCAGAAAAATAGCATTTTTTTTATAATAAATTGAAAAGAATCCAGTTATAAAGGATTGCCGGCTCAAATCCGGTTAACAGATCATTACTATCGGGATCAATTCTTGGGGATGAAATTAACTACAACAGGGTTAACCTTCTTATATATAATAATTTTTGCACTTAACGGCCTGGCGCAATCAGGTATCGAATTTGATTTGGAAAAACCCAAAAAATTTGAAAACCGTACCCTGGGATATGAAAAGACTTATCAAACTAAATTCGGCCCGGTTAAACGCTTTGTTCAGAACAACATTACTCATTTTAACTACTATTTCAACGCTCAACAAAAACTCAACAAGTTAATCGCTCAGGCAAAAACTGCGCATCTCGACGATTTTACCCAGCTTCTACCCTTTTACGATTATAGTCTGAATACGACTGCTGCCAACCCCCGTGAACTGGACTCAGTAATTATTAAGGCCACTACAGGACTGCTCATTCATGACCTCAGAAATGACTGGGCAGATAATATGTATATGTTAATGGGACAGGCTTATTTTTATAAGCAACAATTCGACTCGGCAGATATTGTATTTCAATTCGTCAATTATGCATTTGCTCCAAAGGAAAAAGACGGATATGATAAAATTATTGGAAGTAATTCCAGCGAGGGCGGATCTGTGTTGTCGATCTCTACAAAAGAGAAAAAAAGTCTGCTGAAATCCGCGTTTTCTGTTCCACCTAGCAGAAACGATGCACTGCTCTGGAGAATCAGAATTGCGATAGAGCAAAACCAACCCGCTAAAGCATCGGGATTAATCGAAACACTTAAAAAAGACCCGGTGTTCCCGGACCGGCTAAAACCTGAACTGGAAGAACTGCATGCTTATCATTTTTATAAACTTAACATTTACGATAGTGCGGCGATTCACCTGACAAATGCTTTGGAAAACAGTTCCGGTAGTCAGGACAGAGCAAGAAAAGAATACCTGATTGCACAATTATACGAAAGGAGTAACCAACCGCAGAACGCAGTTGATTTTTATTCACGTGCGGTTTCACATACGCTGAACCCGATAATGGATATATATGCCAGATTGAATATGATCCGTCTGAATAAAGACGGAGGTGACGACTATATCCAGAATAATATTGATGCTCTGGTAAAAATGGGTAAGCGCGACCGTTATACCCAGTATCGCGATATTATCTATTATACGGCAGCAGTGATGGAAGGAGAACGGAAAAATATCCCCTCTGCTGCAAACTTTATTGATAAAAGTATTCGGTATAATACAGGAAATATAGCGTTAAAAAACAAGGCATTTCTGCTTGCGGGAGATCTCCATTTCTCGGCTAAAAACTTTGAACTGGCTCAGGCTGCCTACGACAGCGTTAACCTTGTTGATCCTTCTATACTGAATATTGAAGAAATTACCAGCAGGAAAAACGCGCTGAATAAGCTGGTTTCCAGTATGAGCACAATCAGGCGGCAGGATAGTCTGCAAGCCCTCGCAGCATTGTCTCCTGAAGAGAGAGACAAGCTCATTAATCAGATGTTGAAAGCTGATAGGAAAAAGTCTGATAAAAAAGATCACACGGCTTTTCCAACCAATATTGATGGAGGCGACCTGTTTGCCCAGGACAACAAAAGCGGCGAATGGTATTTTTATAATTCCAGCGTTCGTTCTAAAGGCTATACAGCTTTCCGCCAGAAATGGGGTGATCGCCCGAATGTAGATAACTGGCGTCGCCTATCAGCCATTAATCGCCTTTCTGCGCAGATTCAGGATGAATCGAACGCACCTGATAACACCGTTTCAACAGATGAAAATGCACCCTTGACCTATGAATCTTTACTGGCAAATATTCCGCTCACTGATGAACAGATGGTCGTTTCAAACGATTCTATTCAGGCTGCAATGATTAATCTCGGCCTTACTTATCAGATAGATCTTGAAGATTATCGCACGGCAGCACAGATTTACGAAGATCTGCTGCTGCGTTTTCCGGATGTTACAGAGAAAGAGGCTGTATATTAT
>DATCKB010000307.1:0-5303 GCA_036562505.1 Parasegetibacter sp.
GGTTAAATATTCCGCCTGCCTGGAAGTACTTCACGTCCTTTTTGTTCATATTGAAAAGGCCGCCAATCTCAACGCCATTGACCCCTCCCGTATATCCACCAAATACGTTTAATGAATATTTAGTCACTATCTGCGGACTCAAATCGCCCATGGTACTTAATCCCGGTGTTAATGAAAGCTGAAAAGGACGTTCAGTGAAGAACTTCCTTAAATTGATACTTTGAATTTTCTGACGGGAGGACAGCAGAAATTTACTAAGTCCCGTTTCCTCTACCCTTATGGTATCAGCTTTTAGTTCAATAATTTTATAATGATCCGGATCTATTTCCACCCTAACTTTTATAGAATCAGAAATATACAGGTCACCCGGACTCACAGTTATGAGTTGTCCTACATAACGTTCTGGTGCAATGGTAATATTAAGCTGATGCGGTTTATCCAGTGGTACAGTGACTACTGTATCCCTATAAAACTCTTTGCTAACCGTTAATTCAGCCTCCCGGTGTTTGTGAGATTTAATACGAAGCCGAAAATACCCGTTTGCACTGGTTAGTGCAGAAGCCAGAATTTTACGTTCATATATACTCGCATCACCCACTCCATCACCACTTTCCTCATCATACACAAATCCGGACACCTGATAGAACTTATCTGCAACTTCTGACGGGATGGTGTTTATGGAAAGATTTAAAGGTGCTTTGCGAATGATGATATAGTTACCCGTTTCCACAAATTCATACTGCTGACGAAAAATAATTTCGAGCAGCTGTTTCACCGTTTTATCTTTTTCCGAAATCGTCACTACACTGTCCCTTTTCACAATACTACTGTTGTAGGAGAAATAGAAATTCCCTTTGTTACTCAATATCTCAAGTACTTTATCTATACGTTGCAGTTTTACATCAAGGGATATTACCTTGTTGAGGTTAGACTGAGAAAACAGCAAATGACTAATCAATAAAAAGACAACAACATTCAGTACACGTTTATACATTATAAATATATTAAAGTGATTTTTTCAGACAGGGAGCGGTGAAGTAGTGGGAAAATAAATTGCTTAAATCCTCCCGCTTCTATTTCAGGTATATTTTTTCGTTCGATTTCTGAACTTCTATCATAAAGGTTTTAGCAATTATATCCAGAATCTTATCGAGCGACTCATCCTGAAAGCTCGCCGTTATTTTCAGATCTGTTATTTCGGGGTTTTCAATTGAAATTTTCGCATCATATGCCTCATTTAACGATTCTACCAGTTTCCATAAAGGCGTGTTATCACAAATAAATTTCCGGCTGGAATAATAGTTATACAGTTTATCGGAAATGGTGTCGGAACTGAGCGGAGTATGCTGATCTGAAATAATGGTCTTTTCACCTGCTTCCAGAATAATTTTATCTCCCCTGCGAACCACTTCCACTTTTCCGGTTTCAACAATAACCTCTATCTTTCCGTTTTTACTTTTAACATTAAAGGAAGTTCCTAATACTCTTACAACCACATCCTCTACTTCGATTGTGAAAGGGCTTTCCCGGTCAGGTTTAACATCAAAGAACGCTTCTCCTTCCAGCTTTACCCGTCGTTTTCCAGATGAAAACTTCTCCGGATAATGCAGTTTAGATTCTTTATTCAGTGTGACCACGGAAGAATCAGGAAGCTGTTGTATTACCGGCTCGCGGTGTGCTTCTGCCACCAGCATCTGAGCATCAGATTCGTGTAAAAACATCTTGCCAAAAATCGCCAGCCCCGCAACCAAAATCACCGCTGCCGCTACCCGTACCCAGGAAAAATAACTTTCTCTTCTGCGCTTTCCGGATTTCTCAGTAAAATCCACCACCAGCGAATCACTTCGACTACCGTTCCGGATTTTCGTGCGGAACCTTAACCATGCGGCATTTTCATCCACACTGCTGGATGCAGATAGTTTTTTGCTTTCTTCCCATAAAGTCCGAAACTGGTTAAAATACTGCCTATTCTCTGAAGCCGCCGATATCCAATCTTCCACTAAGTGTGCTTCATGTATCGTTGCCTCCTTCAGCAAATATTTTATCAAAAGCTCATCCTCGATATGGTTTCTGTTCGTTTGCAAGCATGCAGATTTAAATATTCAACAATATGAGTATGAGATGAGGCAGATAATCTGCCAAACTGTGTCTTAATCGTTTAAGTGCCTTTCCCATTTGATTTTCCACTGTCTTCACTGAAATCTTCAGGCGTCCTGCTATATCTGTATACCGGAGTTCTTCAAACCGACTCATTTGAAATATGGTTCTGCATTGCTCCGGCAACTCGTTCAAAGCGTCCGACAGCCGGCTCTCGAGTTCCGACAAAACCAGTTTCCTTTCAGCCTGTTCACCGGTTACGCGAAGATAAGTGGTATAAGTATGATATGCCTGCCTTACCTTCAGATGCTTAAGATAATTCAGGCTTTCATTATGAACTGCTTTGTAGAGATAGGCGGCTACAGAACCTGAAAAATTCAGGGAAGGCAGTTTTTCCCAGATTTTATAAAATACATTCTGCACCATTTCTTCCGCGGCCATATCATCCCGTAAAATCGTAAATGCATAAGCATGCAGGTCTTTATAGTAAGTTTTAAAGACTCTTTCGAATGCCTTCTCATTGCGCTCCCCAAGTAATTTTATCGTCTCCTGGTCGCCAAACTCCATTCTGACTGATTGATATTGATCATATTTTAATACGGGATACAAAGGCGAATTTATAGAATAACAACTGAGAAGCCAATTACCCCTATTGCAAATTCAAAATTCAGAAGTAAAAAAGTTAAAAAAGGTTATGGAGCTGAATATCAACACATTATAACTATTTTCGATAATTTATTTATTTGAATTCCTGCGCCCGCCGAGTATTACTTTGTGCCTTTTAGCTTCAACTCCGGCTATCCGAGTGTTTACTTTTCCAATCGAGGAAGCGCAAAGTGAAATGGTACAGGCCGGGAATTCGAATATTACATTTACCCTTTAAACCAGAAGCGAACATCCCCTCAAATCACTGCTATCCCTTCGACCCAGAATTTCAAAACTGCCGTCAGGGTAAAGAGTTCCAATATCGTCAGTGGCCAGGAACGCGCAGGAATACCGGTTGGCATGGTCAATAACATTAACCAGTCCGCTTACCGTGGAGCCGGACATTAAACTTCGGCTGTCTGTTACCGTAAGAGGGTCATCTTCGTCTCTGATTAAAATCTTCATCCATGGCGGACATTGAAAAAGGCCATTTCCTTTTGAATATGCCTGCGAAAGAAGCTCCGACATTCCGTATTCAGAATGAATAACCTTAGTACCGAACCGGTTATTTAAAAACTCATGAACCGCTCTCCTCGTGATTTCTTTCCGCCGTCCTTTCATACCGCCGGTTTCCATAACCGTGGTATGTTCCAGCTGCAAGGGGTATTCCGTCGCAAAATCCAGGAGTGCAAACGTCACTCCAATCAGCAGAGTTTTCTGAGATGACGCTTCGTTGGCTTCAAGAACTTTCTTCAGCTTTTCATGATCGTACAGATAAAATCCCGCCTGCGGGTGCCCGCAGCAGTCTATCATCTCTTTTACCATAAATACAAGTGATGAATGTTCCCGCTCCAGATAAGATGGCAGAAGACCGATTACACACCATTCGCTGATTTCACCGTAAAACCTGGTGAAAGCTGTAAGGAAGCTTTTCTTATATAATTCAATATCCTTTACAAAATGACGGCTGTTTTTACTTCGGGTTGTTCCGCTGCTTTCAAAAACAACCCCGGGAACAAATTCTGTGGTTTTTATTTCGTAATCCTTAAAAAACGAAACCGGAAGAAATGGTATATCCGCGAGCCTTTCCACACTACGTGGATTAACCTTCAGCGCATCAACAAATTGCCTGTAATAGCTGTTATGTGAATATTGAAAGTGGAATAATTCCAGCGAATGTTCAACAAAAACCTCCGGAGTTAATGCAAAAACATTATATTCAATTTCACATTCCTTTTGTAGGTTATTCACTTCCAATCTTTTAAATTTGTTAATATCAATTCAGATACGATGAAGTTCAGCAAATTCAGCATAATTGGAGGTATTTTTATCCTCTTCGCAATAAGTGCCTGCAACAAAGATAAGTTTGAAACCAAACCACACATCGAAATTAAATCTATTGGTCCCGATCAATGGGCTTTCAATAATATTTTTGAGGCTGTATTAAGCTTTACAGACAAAGAAGGTGATCTGACCGAATTTGGGGAAGTATTAATTCAGAAACAAATCCTGAACCAGAACCAGATCGGGCTGGACCAGGAATTCAGAGAATTGAGATACCCGTTTCCTGAATATCCCGCAGGCACTCAGAAAGGTGAAATTCTGATCAGATTCGGAAGAAACCAGGATCAGCCCTACCCCGTTTGGGAAGTTAATCCTATAACTGCGCAAAACGATACGGTGGTGTTTCATTTTGCTGTGAGAGATGAGGCGGGAAATTGGAGTGACACTGTGACAAGCAGGCAGATAATCATCATCAAAAACTGATTTCAGGCAAGCCCCCGCTATGTCGGATTATCAACCTGGCAGGCAACAATGGAAAGATTGGTTAAACCGGTCGGTTTCCTTTATTATGTATAGCTCAGTCTTTATTTCTTTATGTGCTGTTGCGCTTTGTATAGAAACCAACCTTCTTTTGCAAGGTCCGGTTCTTCATCCGGCATTCTATGTATTTGTCTTCTGCGCCACTTTATTACAATATAACTTACACTATTACCCCAGAAAAAAAGATCCAGGCCCCTCAGCCCGTGAACAATGGTCGCACCGAAACAGGAAACTGCATTTTACACTGATTGTCATTTCTATTGCAGGAATCGTATTCAGTCTCTTTTATTTCAGGATAAATCATTTTTTAATTGTAGCCCTGCTCGGACTCATCACTTTTGTTTATTCTTTTCCCGTACTTCCGATTGGGGGAGGAAAACGATTAAAAGATTCTGGAATTGCCAAACTCCTCACCATAACGCTGATCTGGACCATTATTACTGTATGGTTTCCGGCAGACGAAGCGCATTTAAACAACCCGCATTTCTGGCTCTTATTTATCCGCCGCTTTCTTTTCATGCTGGTGCTTTGTCTGGCATTCGACATAAGGGATATTCTGCCTGATTATCAGGAGGGAATCCGGACTTTGCCTATTTTAATCGGTAAAAAAAATTCCTATCGTATCATTTACAGTGTACTCGCTTTGTTTGTAATCATTTCCTTATACCAGTTTCACCTCAACCACCAACTCCTTCATCTGAATGCTATGATTCTTTCTGCAGGAGCTACATTTGCAG
>DATCKB010000309.1:0-1532 GCA_036562505.1 Parasegetibacter sp.
AACATATACCGTTATAATTATCCCGGTCAGCTCAGTGAAAGCAACGGATACAAGGTTAACGACATGAAGGACGGAAGCAGGGTTGTTGTGGTGCGCCCTCCGTTTTCAGAATCGTGGGCATTTTTCGTAAGGAAATTTGACAGTATTGAAAAAGCTGAAATTGAAGAGCTAATCACAGACAAAAACAGCGAAATACCAATAGGTTTAATAAAATGGCTCATAAAAGGATGCCGCGTTACGGCCATTACAGGTGCCCAGGGAACCGGCAAAACCACGTTGCTAATGTCAATTATAAAATTCATCAGCCCGGCTTTTACACTACGAATCCAGGAAATGGCTTTTGAACTGCATCTGAGAAGAATTTACCCTGAACGGAATATCCTGACTTTCAGGGAAACATCCACAATATCCGGCCAGGAAGGACTGGACCTTCAGAAGAAAACAGACGGTACTGTAAATATCCTGGGTGAAGTTGCTTCAGCCCCGGTAAGCTCGCTGATGATCCAGATGGCACAGGTAGCAAGCCTCTTTACGCTGTTTACTCATCATGCAAAAACAACGGCGGATCTGGTTAAATCACTAAGAAACAATCTTCTGCAAACCGGGGTTTTCTCAAATGAAAAAATTGCCGAACAGCAGGTGGCAGACGTGATTAACTTCGATATCCACATGAACAGGGATATCTCAGGACACAGGTATATTGAACGGATTACCGAGGTAATCCCGGTAGAAAATACCGATTACCCGGAAATTGAGAAGGCTGAAGGTGAAGCCGATCTAAAAAGTTTTTTGAACATTGCCAGGGAGTTTTTTATAAGAATGACCGACAGAAAAGTTTTTGAAACAAGGGATATCGTTGTATTTGAAAACGGGGAATACAAGGCATGTGCACCACCGAGCCGAAACCAGATTAATTCCATCATGAAAAACCTGACTGAAGAAGAACGAGCAGAATTCAAAATCTTTCTGAGCAAGTATTTTAACTGGAGTGAAGCCTGATGAATGAACATGCCATGATAATTTTTCTGTTAATTGTAATTGTTTTTGCAGTTATGTCAGCAGCAATAGCTTACATTTTTCTTCTGAAACTGAAGAAAAGAAATGAAGCAGTAGTAAATCTGCGAATGAAAAAAGATTTTCTGTACTCATTATACAGGCTGGCAATAAAGTTCAAACCGCTGAAAAAATACATGGAAAAGATAAGAAAACGCATTGAAATACTTGATTTGTCCGACGAATGGACCATAGGACGAAAGACTATGCGTTTCACGCTTATTTCTCTCGGAATTTCAGCGGTGGTATTGGGCATTCTGCTGGGATTGAGCCATAATCTGTTTTTTGCCGTAATCTCGGTCTTTACCGTTTACATAATTCATAATCAGATAATGAAACTGCTGGTCGACAGACTTGACAATAATATTTTGAAACAGTTTGAGGTTTTTTTGGGGAATGTAAGACATCATTACCATGAGCATGGAATGATTGATGAAGCAATTTACGACAGCATCGGGGAATGCGATTATGAAATGTCC
>DATCKB010000310.1:0-6881 GCA_036562505.1 Parasegetibacter sp.
GAGTTACTCCATATTGCTTCATCCGCTGCGGCGAAGCGAGAATCTGATATTCTTTATACTCTCCGCCAATGGTTACTACCTGAGAAACACCACCCACTGATAACAAGCGCGGACAAATCTGCCAGTCGGCAATAGAACGAAGTTTCATGAGGCTGGTTGTATCACCGGAAACCCCTATAAACATTATCTCGCCCATAATTGATGATTGGGGAGCCATTACCGGTCTGTCTACACCGTCGGGTAAATTGGTGATGGTATTCAGCTTTTCGCTCACTACCTGTCGGGCCAGATAAGGATCCGTCCCCCAGTCGAACTCCACCCATACAATGGAAAATCCTGCTGCAGAGGAAGACCGAACGCGGCGCACGTCACCTGCACCATTAACTGCTGTTTCTATCGGATAGCTGACGAGGGTTTCAACATCTTCCGGCGCCAACCCCGGTGCTTCAGTCAGGATAACCACCGTTGGCGCGGTAAGATCAGGAAAAACATCCACTTCCATCCGGTTAGCGGTATATGCGCCAAAAACGATTAAGAGGGCAGCCAGCGCCAGTACAATGAGACGATTATTCAGAGATGCTTTAATAATTCTGTTTAACATGATGCTGATTAATGTGCGTGATCGTGAATAGGCATTGCACTGCTCATAGATGCTAACCTTACCTGATATGCTCCTTTTGTCACTACTCTCTCTCCTTCATTTAGTCCGCGGTTAATTTTCACAAAAGTTCCGTCATTTGCGCCTGGCTGAACTTCCCTTTTTTCAAAACTTTCTCCCCCGGTTTGAACATACACGAAATAGATTCCCTGTTCCTCCATCAATGCGTTAACGGGTATGGCTATGTTATTTTCAGACTTACCCGTATTCAGAAAAATTTCTACAACAGACCCTGAAATAAATTCAGGCCGGAAGTCTATCTCGAAGTAAAATGGAAGAAACGGACTATTTGCGTTCGTGGCTTTTGGAATTGCAATTTTGCGTCCGTTCAGGTTACCCGTATTATAAAGAACTTCTCCGTTTCTGAATCTGAAATCAGCTGTCCCGATCTGAGCGAGTCTGGAAGATTCGCTTACCGGCACATCGGCCCGAAGAAGAACTTTTCTGCTTTTTGATATCACTGCAAGTGGTTGCCCCGATGTAACAAATTGTCCGTCTGTAACCAGAGTCTGCTTTATAAATCCGCTTACGGGTGTATTGATAGATTTACCACCGGAACTATAATTCTTCAGCAGCGCGGAGAGCCGGATCTGGCTATGTTCAAAGCGAAGTTTAGCTCGCTGAAATTCTTCCCGGGTAACCAGCTGATCTTCCATCAGCTCATTCATCCTCTCAAATTCTCTGCGTGCTGCATCCTCTTCGGCCCTCGCTTCTCTGATCTGAATGTCTATATTTTCTTCACCTGCCAGATCCCCGCCGGAAATGGAAAAAATCCGTTGTCCGGCCTTTACTGTAACTCCCGGTAAAAGCGGACCGTTGTGAAATTTTACTATACCCGGGATGGTAGCCGATATGGTAGTTTCTTCTCCGGGAGCATTTTCTATTTGTCCGGATGCCCGAAGCACTTCATACAAATGCTGTTTTTTTACAGGTTCACTTGAAAACACCGAATTCCATGCCTGTTCTTTTTTATATAGAATCTGATCGGAACGAAGTTGGTCAGCAGCAGCGAATGCATCACTTTCTTTTTCAAAAACTTCCACCTCATCAGTCTGAAACTGTAATTTCCGACCATCTAACCTGAGGTCAAAAATGAGGTATCCTTTTCCTGAAGCTACCGGTCTTATCTGAACGGGAAAAATTCCCGATGAATCTGTAAGGTTACAACTCGCTCTTATTCCCTCATCACCTACAATTAAACTCAGAGTCAGACTTCCATTTTTAACGGGCCTGAACCGGCCTCTGGTGTCTGAAACAAAAACCTCAAAATCAGAAGGCCGATTCTTTACAAGTGGGTGATATTTTGCAAACAATTCAATATGAGCAGAATCCGAATAGGCAGTGAATTTCATCTCATGAATCTCTTCATGTTCGTGACCGTGTGCATGATCATGGTCGTGCCCGTGGTCATGATTATGCCCATCAGGCTGCCCGCAGCTTAAAAAAAGCGCGGGCAGTAACAGAAATAGTAATCGGAACATCTTAAAAAATTAGATTTAAAAAATTTGTCCTTCGCTGGTTCCATCAGCTTTTTGACTTCAGGCTATCCTTGCCCGCTTTAAACACTTCTTGTTTTGTACTGTCGGCCCTGGACCCATGAAGGTGATCGTGGTCAAGATCATGGTCATGGTCATGGTCGTGATCGTGGTCATGATCGTGATCGTGTTTATGGTCGTGGCTATGATCATGTTTGTGATTATGTCCGTCGTTTTGTTTTCCACCTTGTTGTTGTGTCTGTCCTTTTCCTTCAGATTTATTTTCAGATTTGCAGGCAATCAATGAACATGCAATTACTATAGCAAAAAGAATTCTAAGCTTCATCTTTAGTGAATTGAAAAAGAAAAATCAAAAATTTAAATACAATAGATTAAACGACTGAGTAAGTCTGATTCTGTACACGTACCGTTTCCGGAACTACACGTTCAGATGCCGGCTGACTGTCGTTTCACAAACATTGCAGAATAAATATTTCTACACTAAATCTGAGGGAGGTCCGCGGGATTCGGAGGGAATATTTATACCCCGTCGGAGTTGAGAATCGAAGTCGGTAAAAACCGAAACTTCAGGCTGTTTTACAATTACTACCTGCTCCGGAATATCCATTACGACCTTCAGAACAATTTCCTTCACTGTTTTAAAGGCCTGATTTTCCTTCGAAGCTATTACACTGCAGTCGTTGTAACAATCGTGTATATGTAACGGGCAGTCCGTTTCGGTCGAATGCCCAGTGGTTTCGGAGCTATGCCGGCATAAACTATGGTCATGACCTGAAGCATCGTGATGATGATGATGAATATGAGCATGACCGTGAGCATCAATCCAGTGAAGATCATCAGAGTGGTGATGAGGAGTAATACTGTGCAGCAACAGCATAAAATATGCGAGCATGCAAAGCGACCACAATATGATCTTTCTTGGAGTCATGCGACAAATATAGTAATTTACAATTTGTATAATTTATTTATTTTATCTTTCAGTAATGTTTAACTCCTAAAAGTAAAACCCGCTCATGAGTCAGAAAATTAAAAGATGCTTCCTGATTGGACCTATGAAAAACATGCAGCGGCTTTTATTTTTTCGCGATGAGGTACTCAAGCCAATTCTTGAACCGCTTGGTTTCAGGGTGATTAGTCCGGATGAAGGTGAGATAGGTAATATAATGAGGCAGGTGCTTTTAAATCTCGAACAGGCTGATATACTTGTTGCGGATATCACCGGTAACAATCCCAACGTAATGTACGAACTCGGCGTTTATCACTGTTTCGGAAAACCATATGTAACATTTAAGGATCTGGATGAAGTAAACGGAAACGAGCAAACGCCTTTCGATATCGCTGAACACCGTTTTGTGGAAGTAAGGCATACCCAACGGGAAAAATGCATCGAAATGCTGAGTCCGGTTATACTTGACCTGGTTGACAAAATTGACAAGCGCGACTGGTTCGGGAATCCGGTGACCGACTTCTTTCAATCGCCCGTAGCCGAAATCCCGACTGCAGTCGGACTTTTCAAAAATTATCGAAAGAATTTTCTTACGAATATTATCCCTGTGATTTTTCAGCGGGAGGAAACATCGAAAAATTACCGTATAGAAGTCAGGATAGATGACGGCTCCCGTGACGCAGAAGGCAAACTACTGATGAAAGATTTGTCGCCTGAAGACCGCCGATCGCTGATGGTGGAAATTCTGATACCGAGAAAAATGGTCATGGCAAATTACACGTTTATCGACGACATGAAGGATATGGAGAAGATAGATTACCGCATAGCAGAGGTTGGAAGAAGGGTACGCCCGTTTAAGTTACATTATTACCGGAATAAGGAAGGCCGTTTGGTGCTTTGTGATATCCCGACCGTATTGAGCACACTGAACGAAAGTATTGAACAAAGGAGAAAATTACATCAGGATCAGTTCGACAGCGAAGAGTGGGAAGTACTTGAGAAGCAGGAACTGGAGCGGTTTTACACTAAATGTGAACTTTATAAAAAGGAAATAGAAGGGCACTATCCTATTACACGAAACAGGATTAATATTGTGTGGGACTGGTTTATTGAGTAATTCAAGCAATATGGCATCGTTAAAAGATCTGGCAAAAAAATACCTGCTGATTGGAGTATCGGGGCACAGAGATTTAATACCCGAAGATTATGCATATGAACCAGACAGTTCAAGGTATCTGAATACTAAAGTCCGCCAGATTCTTCAGGATATCAGGAATCAACATCCCGAACAAATTCCTGCCATTATCACCTGTCTTGCAGAAGGCGCCGACCTTTTGGTTGCGTATGTAGCCGCAGAATTGGGGATAAGAATAATTCCGGTCGTACCCGATTCCAATCAAAAAATACATGCTTCTGCAGAAGCATGGGAAAACTGTAAGCGAATTCTTTTTTCGGATTTAACATTAGCAGAAAAAAACCAGCAGGCATCTTTCAAACATAGTCTGTATGAGGAGAGTGCTGAATTAGTCGCCAGTTTCAGCAATTATCTGCTGGCGCTTTGGGATGGTGTGGATACAGGTTTACCCGGAGGCACCTCCGATATTATCCGTATCATGCTTCATGGCAAAGACAACAAAAACAATAAGGTAGTCGGCTCACAGCGACCTGAGAGGATATTCTCGTTACCGGAAATCAAATCATTCAGAAAAAAAAGAATCAATCCTAAAGGAAAAATTATCCATATACGTACCCGTCGTCAAATAAATCCATACCCCATAAGCAGACCGGAATATTTTCAAACTGCCAAAGAACCGCAGATTAGTTCCGATATTGAAATAGCTGTATTTCCGGCAATTGAGCAAAGATCCGGAATCAGAAAAATTATCCGGCAGGTTAACAATTATCTTCGATTCAATAATTTACTCTGGAATTTTCTTTTCCCTATTTTTCTGGCGCTGATGACCATAGTTTTCGGAACTATTGGTTTTAATAAAGTCAGAGCATTTGAAGCCTGGCAATCTGACAGCAGCGCAAAAGGTATGCAGGCAGAGATAGATACTTTGGCAAAGTACAACCTGCATATAAATGAAGCCGATGCAAAAACACAGGTAATTAATACATATCAATGGAATTACCCGCTTGCATTTAATGCAAACGACTTCTACAATTCCGTTAATCTGATCACTTTCAATTCATCAGTTTTTGATTCAGAAAAAATTCACTGGACGCAGGAACTGGCGAGATGGCTCGCGCTGATTGCAGTAGTTTCCGGCTTTGCATTAGCTCTAATTGCTGCTCTTGGATCTAATTTTAAAACCGAACTTGCTCTTTTAAAACTTCGCATACTCCGTCTGTTTATACCCCGGAAGAAATATCATCTGATTATAGGGGCCACCCCTGTTTCCTTCCATCTTGCGGCCGATATCCGGAGAAGGAAAGAACTGGTGGTGCTGTTGGATAAGGAACCCGATAATCATATCAGGACAGACGCCATCCGCAGCGGAATCCATGCATTTACAGGGAATCCTCAAACGGCATCAACATTACGAAGACTTCATGCTCACCGTGCAAACGAAATTTATATATTCAGCGAAGACGATAGTGAAAATATTAACTGTTATCAGGAACTGGATCAGATATGCAGCAGAATGAAGAAACGGGTGGTGGAAAATGCAAAATGGTTTATTCATTTAAAGGAAGAAAGATTACATGATTTAGTAAAAAACACAGACAAATTAACGAAAACCGCAAATGCGGAAGTAGTCAATATTTATGAAAATATCGCCCGTCGTCTTTTATTGCGTTATCCTCCCGATCAGTTTGACCCTAAGAAACGTGATCAGATAGCTGAAGTAATTGTTTTCGGAAATTCAGATATGGCGCAACAGATCGTATTGACTGCACTGAGGCAATCGCAGTATAACCGGGGTAACAAAATTAAAATCACGTGGTTTATAGAAGGCGCTGAAGAATTTCAATCTGCATTTCTACGCAGGTATCCCTGTATGGATTTTGAGCATGACAGCACTGTGTTCGGGCGGCCCTATGCCCGGGAAATCAGAGATAAATTATTCTATCCCGACACGATCAGTTTTCGTGAATTACCCGTTGCCGACAGCGCTTATTTCAATGATGGGGTAATATATCAGGCTATACAAAAAGAGCATACCCTCCGTATATATTTTTGTTTTGATGATGGAATCGCGTCATCCGCATATCTGAATGCAATAGCCAGAAAAATAAAACCTAAATTAGCCGAGGGAAGAATTACTTCCTTAAATCTGCATTTGTTCTGCTTCTATCACCAGTCTGACGAAAATAATGTGCGCCATATTTCCTGGATGAGTAACAAAGTGTCACCCTATACTCCTGTAACATTTTTTGGTATGCTCGCCGAGGAATGTACATGGAAGGCCATTAATGAGCGAACCCTTGATAAGTTACCTATGCTTATCAACCTCTGGTTTACAAAACCGTCTTTGTTTAGAGACGAAACTAATCACCATCCTGATCAAATCATCCAATATGCAACCGAGGTATGGAATGAACTTTCAGAGAGCCATAAAGAAAGTAGCAGGCATGCGGCTGACCATCTTTGGGTGAAATTAAGATTAATGAACATACCTGCCGATCAGTTGATACCCGGAGAATTCATTCTGAGTCATCCCGAATTTGCCAAAACAGTGGAAGAACTGGCTGTTACCGAACACTATCGCTGGTGCAGGGAAAGATTGCTGAACGGATATATTCCATTGCAGGACATTGAGCTGAACTACCATTC
>DATCKB010000313.1:0-12110 GCA_036562505.1 Parasegetibacter sp.
CAGGAACGTCTGGAGTGGGAGAGAGAATGGGATGGTCTTAAGAAGTTCAGAGAATGGATTATCACCAATGCGCTGGCGAGCGAAGAAGAGTTGAGTGAAATCGAAAAATCGGCGAAGGAATTTGTCAGAAAGAGTAAGAACAACGCCTGGGAAAAATATATTCAGCCTATCAGCCGACAGGCTGCAAGAACATCCGAATTCCTCAATTCATTGATCGATGAAATGCCTCAGAATGCTGAGTTGCAGCAACTGGTGAATGAATTCCACGCCACCCGTGAGCCACTGCGCCGCGATGTGATGCGCACCTTGTTTATGGCTCTGGAAATTGCTGAAAACAGTTCTCTCTATCCTGAAATTCTCGCATACTATAACGAACTGAAAGAAGAAAATAAGAAATTATTCAACAGCCATCTGATGGAAGAGGGAAAAAGAAGCGCCCTGAAAGTGCCTGCTGTTCCCGCCCGGATAGGACCGGATGCTCCGGTAATCAATGGCTATGAAATTCTCAATAAATACTTCGATCAGCTGTTTGCATCCAATCCGAAAGTACTGGCCTTTGGAGAAGATGTCGGAAAAATTGGTGACGTAAATCAGGGATTTGCCGGACTTCAGGAGAAATATGGTGTATCAAGAATTTCTGATACTGGTATCCGTGAGCTGACAATTATGGGTCAGGGTCTCGGATTATCACTACGTGGATTAAGACCCATTGCAGAAATACAATATCTGGATTACCTGTTATACGGACTTCAGGTTTTAAGCGATGATGTGGCTACGACTCAGTTCCGTACTGCCGGTCAGCAGGCTGCTCCGTTGATTGTCCGTACCAGAGGCCATCGCCTTGAAGGCATCTGGCACAGCGGCTCACCAATGGGAATGATCATAAATTCTCTCAGGGGAATGCATGTGTGCGTACCGAGAAATATGGTGCAGGCAATTGGAATGTATAATACGCTACTACAATCGAACGATCCTGCGTTAATGATTGAATGTCTGAACGGCTATCGCCTGAAAGAAACAGCACCATCGAATCTCCTCGAGTTTACTGTTCCTCTGGGTAAGCCGGAAATAATCAGGGAAGGAGCAGATATCACTTTGGTTTCTTATGGTTCCATGCTGCGCATTATTATGGATGCAGCTAAATGGCTGGAGAAAAAAGGAATCAGTTGTGAGGTAGTGGATGTACAGACTTTGTTACCGTTCGACCTCGATCACGATATTCTGAAATCGCTCAAAAAGACCAATCGTATTTTATTCATCGATGAAGATGTACCCGGCGGAGCCGCTGCTTATATGTTCACTAAAGTTATGGAAGAACAGGGTGGATACAGATGGCTCGATTGTGCACCACGTACGCTGACGGCTCAGGCTCATCGTCCGTCTTACGGAAGCGATGGCGATTATTTCAGCAAACCCAATGCTGAAGATGTCATCAGGGTGGTAAGCGAGATGATGAAAGAGTAAAAAAAATTAATTTTGCCGTTTGACTTTGAAGAAATTACTTCAGATTGTGAAACACTTTCTGAACGTCATCGTCCTGTTCCAGTCGGTCAACGAGTTTCAGCACTTCCTGAGCTTTTTCCTCATCCAGTTCAACGGTAACCTGTGGAATCCATTCCAGTTCAGAGCTGATGGGAGTTAAGCCTTTATCTTCAAGTGCTTTCTGAAGTTTGCCGAAATCGGTGAAAGCACATCTTAGTACCAGAACATCTTCATTGTTTTCGCCGGTGCCTTCTCCCATTTCTTCCAAACCAAAATCAATCAGTTCCAGTTCCAGTTCTTCCTGATCCAGTCCTTCAGGTTTCAGTTTGAAAACTCCCATTTTTTTGAACTGAAAACTTACACTGCCACTGGTACCCAAAGTACCGTTTCCTTTATTGAAGTGAGCTCTGAGATTAGCTACGGTGCGGGTAGGGTTGTCCGTTGCGGTTTCAACCAGAATTGCTACACCATTAGGTCCATATCCTTCATACAGTACCTCTTCGTAGTTTTCCATTTCCTTCCCTGAAGCTCTTTTGATTGCCGCTTCAATACGGTCTTTCGGCATATTTACCGCGCGGGCATTCTGAATACATCTTCTGAGTGCGGGGTTGGTATCCGGGTCAGGGCCGCCTGCCTTCACAGCGATCGCAATGTCTTTACCAATACGTGTAAACTGTTTGGCCATTCTGTCCCAGCGGGCAAACATGGTGGCTTTCCTTACTTCGAATATACGTCCCATAGAAGAAATGTTTTTGTGTAGGGATGCAAAACTAGGTAAAAGGGCGAAGAAATTAAAAACTCATATCGTCTGAGATGACAGAATCTGCTGTGTAAAACTGCCGGTTTTCTCTGATAGAACCCGGGCCTGACAATAGAAGGACTTGTCTGTAATGATACAACCGGCCTGAGGCCTGACAAAAAAAGGGCTGTACCATGATGATACAGCCCCGATTTATTTTAAAACAAATTAATGTTTCGATTTCTGATGCTGAACCGGTCGGTTAATTGAAGTCCGGCCCGGCCAGATTCGACCAGCCAGATTAAGCCTCAGCTTCTTTCTGGTTTAGTCTCACTGCATAGAGAATCAAATGAATTATTGCAAACGCAATTGAGATGTACAACAATGTTCTGTCTTCTTCAAAACCTACTGTGTATTGATGCAGGTAACCCACAACAACCAGCAGAAGAGAAAGGCAGATTCCGGTTATACGTGCGATCCGCATACCTTTTCTGTTTGATGTTCCATTACCCAGTTTACTGTTTTTTGCACCATATCCCAGGTAGATATCCAAACCTATCAGCATCCAGATGATAAGGCGGATCCAGGTATCCATGGGCAGGAACACCATCATAAACAAGCAAACCAGTACACCCAGAATAGGTACTAATGGTACAAGCGGAGTTTTGAAGGCGCGTGGAGCATCAGGCAGAGCTCTTCTCATCACCCATACACCTATACATACCAGAATGAACGCAAACAGGGTTCCGATACTGGTCATTTCTCCCACTACTCTTGCCGGAACAAATGCAGCAAAGCAGCTTACGAATATCATGAACAGCAAGCTGTTCTTAGAAGGAGTTTGCGTTTTAGGATTTACAGAAGAGAAAACTTTTGGAATCAATCCATCCTTACTCATGCTGTAAAATACTCTCGACTGCCCCATCAGCATAACGAGAATTACCGAAGCATAACCTGCAAGTATAGCCACCACTATGGCTCTGTTCAGCCATGGATAATCAGGCTGAATAACCCCATTTGCATCCGCGGTACCCATATGCTCAATAGCAACAGCTACAGGTGCAATACCATCTTTACCTGAGAAGGTTGAATAGTGTGTTACACCGGTCATTACGTGTGCAAAAAGAATATAGAGAATTGTACAGATAGCCAGAGAACCAAGAATACCGATAGGCATATCACGTTTCGGATTTTTGGCTTCCTGAGCGGCTGTACTCACTGCATCAAATCCAATATAGGCGAAGAAAACAATTGCAGCAGCTCTGATAATACCGCTGAAACCAAAGTCGCCGAAATTACCGGAATTGTCAGGGATATATGGAGTGTAGTTATCGTTGTTAATATACTTCCATCCTAAGAAAATAAATATTAATACAACCGAAACTTTCAGAATCACAATGATACTGTTGACAAAAGAGCTTTCTTTGGTTCCTTTAATCAGCAGCGCACTCATCAGTACCACAATGAATACAGCAGGAAGGTTGATGATACCACCATCCCAGGGCCCTACTGTGAATTCAGGGGGTAAATGCACATCAAAACCTTCAAGAAATTTTACGAGATAACGGCTCCAGCTTATGCCAACTGTTGCTGCACCTACAGCATATTCCAGCACCAGATCCCAGCCGATGATCCAGGCGATAAACTCACCCATAGTAGCATAAGAATAAGTATATGCACTACCGGCAACAGGAATCATTGAGGCAAATTCTGCATAACAAAGACCTGCGAACAAGCATCCAAGGGCTGCAACTACGAATGAAATAGTGATTCCCGGTCCCGCGTGGTTGGCTGCGGCCATACCGGTAATTGAAAACAAACCGGCTCCTATGATTGCACCAATTCCCAAGGCAATCAATCCCCACGCACCCAGCGTTCTTTTGAGCGTGTGACTGCCCGTTTCCTGTGCTTCATTCAATAGAGCACCCATAGGTTTTCTGACAAATAAACTCATAACAGTTGGCAATATTTAAGTAATAGATAGAATGCAATACAAGGGTGAAAAATAGTAATTTCTCATTAAAACTGTTTAAAAGATTTAAATTTTGTGGATGAGTGGCGCAAAAAAAACAGCGCTGAATTTTTTGAAACCGTAAACTTTCAGTTAGTTTTGGAGCTTTACTATCCCTACTTAAGCGTATGAATAAACGTATAGCCGGCTTTCTTTCACTGTTTATCTTTACAGTAATTGCCATTTTGCACTTCATTCACCTCGAAGAATGGGTGACCCTTCCCGATACTTTATTAATTGCTTCCAGATGGATATTCATTGCAAGTCTTGTGATGTTTGCCTTCTTTAAAAGATCGCTCACTACATGGATCTTAACAGCAATGGCCATCGGGGTAGAAATTGGGTTAGATTTTCCTGCTTTCTCACAGAACCTTTCTTTTCTCAGCAGTATCTTCCTGCGATTGATTAAGACAATCGTTGCCCCGCTCTTGTTTTCAACTCTTGTGGTGGGAATAGCCAGTCACTCGAATCTGAAACAGGTAGGAAGAATGGGATGGAAGTCCCTGGTTTATTTTGAATTGGTGACTACTATTGCTCTGGTGCTGGGGTTGATTTTTATTAATCTTACTGAAGCGGGAGTGGGCATTGAAGTTCCCCAGGCCCTGCTCTCTGAATTGCCCGAAGCAAAGCCAAAGGGCTGGAAGGATCATATCATAGATATATTCCCTGAAAATATTATCAAATCAATTTACGAAGGAAATGTACTGCCGATTGTAGTATTCAGTGTAATATTCGGTATTTCACTGGCTATTCTGAACGAGCGCAAGAAACGCCCGATGCTCGAATTCGCAGAAAGCCTCGCTGAAACCATGTTCAGGTTCACTAACATCATCATGTATTTTGCTCCTTTTGGAGTAGGTGCAGCTATTGCAGTAACTGTTGGTCACCTGGGCATTGATATTCTGAAGAATCTCTTCATGCTGCTACTGACGCTTTACATGGCGCTCATTGCATTTATATTAGTAGTGTTGGTACCGGTTGCTCTTTTCGTTGCGAAAATTCCGATTAAAAAATTCATTCAGGCGATAAAAGAACCGGTTTCCATTGCGTTTGCTACCACCAGCTCTGACTCGGCTCTTCCAAAGGCACTGGAAAACATGGAGAAATTTGGTGTTCCCCGTAAGATTGTATCATTTGTTATACCCACCGGATATACCTTTAATTTAGATGGAACTACTCTGTACCTTTCACTGGCTTCTGTGTTTGTTGCGCAGGCAGCAGGAATAGAGCTGAGTTTTGGTGAACAACTGATGATCGGACTTTCGCTTATGCTTACCAGTAAGGGAGTGGCAGCCGTTCCCCGTGCCTCCCTGGTCATTTTAATTGCAACAGCATCAACATTCAATTTCCCGCTCTGGCCGATTATGGCTATCTACGGAATCGACGAGCTGATGGATATGGCCCGTACTTCAGTGAATGTAATGGGAAATACCCTTGCAAGTTGTGTGGTTGCCCGTTGGGAAGGAGAGTTCGATGACGAAAAAGCACTGGCATTCCAGGAAGAGTAAGGTCTGCGTTAATTGTCCGGGCCCTGACAGCAGAAGTCTGATGGGCATCGTCACCGGGCACATATGCATTCACTTGACATTAATTAGCCGAATATTTAACAATTCGGATGTTTTCAACGCTGCAGTTTTTACCATAATTTCAGCGGTTTTGGATTACTTTTGCGAAGTCCAGATTTATTACAATACAACAAATTATGATTGAGCTGCTGACTATTACCTTTAAAGATTTACTGAATCCGGAGTTTTATATTGAGAATGGAGGTTTATATCTCTTCCTTTTTATTGTATTTGCAGAAACCGGATTATTCGCCGGATTCTTTTTACCAGGAGACTCTCTCTTATTTGTTGCGGGAATTTACAGCAATATGCTCGCTGCTTATTTATATGATACCGGCAGTGATTTCTGGAATGTAATGATGCTGATAGGATTAACTACTTTAGCCGGTGTTTTAGGAAACTTTGTGGGTTATTGGTTCGGTGCCAAAAGCGGTCCCTATCTTTTTCAGCGGAAGGATAGTTTTTTCTTTAAGAAGAAATATCTTTTTCAGGCAAAGGAATTCTATGAGAAACATGGAGGCGGCGCAATTGTATTCGCCCGGTTTCTACCGTTAATAAGAACCTTCGCTCCAATTATTGCCGGTATTGTGGGAATGAATAAACGGAAATTTGCTTTCTATAATATTATCGGTTGTGTGGCCTGGGCTGCATCTATGCTTCTGGCCGGACATTACCTTGAAAAACTGTTCCGCGTTCAGTTCGGATTTGATTTAAAAGCTCACCTTGAACTTATCGTTCTGGGTATAGTACTCGTAACTACTACTCCGGTGTTGATAAAAATATTTAAAAAGAAGAAGCCGGAAGTTAACTCCTGAATTAGTCTTCAACATAATCCAGATCTTTTCCGAAGGTCTCTTCCACGTGCCTCCAGGCCCAGATGGCCAAACCGAAAACGATGGCACCTGTAAGCAGATTTGCCGCAATGGTTCCGGTATGGAAATCATATTTAAACATCGCATACAAACTATTTACTCCGATTACAGCACCTCTTACAAAATTGGGAGCAGTGCTGGTAACTGTTGAGCGTATATTGGTTCCGAATGATTCAGCGGCTGTACTCATGAATACTGCCCAGTAGCCTACCATAAATCCGAGGACAGTTACACCGAAATAAAAGACAGCAGGACCGGATCCGGCAAACAAAAAGAATCCGGCAATAGACAAAGCTGCTCCTATCATAAATGCCGACAGCGCCTTCTTCCTGCTTCTGAGGTAGTGTGATATAAGTCCACATGCCAGATCTCCCAGCGTCAAGCCCAAATAAGTAAGCATGATAGAATTAATCGCAATATTCTTCTTATCAGCTTCCTCAAAAGGAACGCCCATAGCATCTGCGAGTTCGGGCGAATATTTTGCGTAGAGTTGTACCACATACCATATCGGCACGGCAATCAGGATGACTGCCATGTATTTGGTGAGTTGTTTGCGGTTGGTGAGCAGCTTTATAAAATTTCCTTTTATAATATTGGAGGTTTTAATATTCTGATACATACCTGATTCATACACACTGATTCTCAGTATCAGCAGCAGAAGCCCCATACCGCCACCAATAAAATAACAGATCCTCCAGTCGTTCACCCACTTGACTATAAAACCACCTGCTACCGCTCCCAGTATACCTACCGAAGCCACCAGCGTAGTGCCTAATCCTCTTTTTTCCTTTGAAAGAGTTTCGTTAACAAGTGTTATTCCTGCTCCCAATTCGCCGGCTAAGCCAAACCCCGCAATAAATCGCAGCACAGCATAGGTGGTAGTATCCTGAACAAACCCATTGGCAATATTTGCGAGGGAATAGGTAATGATAGAACCGAATAATACCGATACGCGTCCCTTTTTATCTCCGAGAACGCCCCAGGCAATACCGCCGATGAGCATACCGGCCATTTGCCAGTTATCGAGCATCATACCGATACGCTCAATAGATTCCTTGTCGGTTATGCCTATGTCGCGCAGACTAACGGTTCTGATCATCCCAAAAAGGAGGAGATCGAATATATCCACGAAGTATCCCAGGGCGGCCACAACGACCACCATACTGAACAGTTGGTTTTTGGTTGAAGGGGCTGACATAAGATTTTGGTTAAGTCAGGTGTTATATCAGGTCAGAATTTCTTTCCTCCCGCCAGTTTCATCTCACTGATTAAATGTCCGGCTCCTGCGAATTTATCAATGATGAACAGTATATACCTCACATCCACCATGATATTCCGGCAGATTGATGGGTCGTAGTTAATATCACTCATCGTTCCTTCCCAGCATCTGTCGAAGTTTAACCCGATTAAATTTCCGTTGGCATCCAAAGCCGGACTTCCCGAGTTTCCGCCGGTGGTATGGTTCGAAGCAATAAAACATACCGGCATTTTTCCGTTTACCCCATAGCGGCCGTAATCTTTAGTCTTATACAACTCAATCAGCTTTTCAGGAACATCAAATTCATAATCACCCGGGACATATTTTTCCATCACCCCATCCAGATATGTGATAAAGTCGTAGCTCACACCATCTTTCGGCGTATAACCATCTACTTTACCGTAAGTAACACGCATGGTTCCATTAGCATCCGGATAAAATCTTTTTTCGGGGAATGCTGCCATTTGCGCCGTCATGTATTTAGTCTGAAGCGTATTGATTTTATCCTGAAGTTCGTTTACCCGTGCGCTGTTCTTCTGGCTGTAAAGCGTTCCCATCTGCGACATCAACTGAACACCCGGATCGCTGATGAGTTTGTTGATCGCTTCGTTTGAAGGTAAATCCAGAACATCGGCTAAGGCAGTCGGACTGGCCAGGGCAGAATTGCTGTAGAGGAACTCCGCAAATGATGTAAAGTTGTTATCACGATCATTCAGATATCTTTTCATATCTGAAGGAATAAAATCGGCCGGCATTTTTTCTGCAAAGTATTCCAGTAAGGCGGCTGCTACCTCCCGGTCAACCTTCACTTCGTAGTTCTTATAGAAATCAGCCGACGAGGCAATCAATTCATTTTTCAGTTTTGCATAATCACCCGGATTTTTTCTTGCGTTATTTATGAAATTGATAACGCGGGAAGAGAAGTTGAGTAATTCAATATTTCTGACGGTTTCGTTGAATATCTCGCGGTAAAGTGCAGGGGCTTCAAATTCTTTGTAGGCATTGGCAAGCTCATCGAGCAGTGTGCCATATTTTGCCTTGAGTTCAGGCTTGGCTGATATCCTTTTGGCGAATTCCGCTTCATAGCGTTGCTTTTTTCCGAGCGCATCAGTCTTTTTTAATCCCATGCTTTCTCCGATCCATTTTTTCCAGGCGTTGGCCGTAGAAGCAAATTTCGAAGCGTATTGAATTTTAATCGCTTCTTCAGAGCGCATGTATTTATCAATGATGTTCAGTGCTTTGGTACGAATATCATTTCTTGCGGGGTTCAGACTATTGAGGGTTTGATTGACCGCTCCGGAATGGAGATATTCCTGTGTACGTCCGGGAAAACCAAATACCATGGTGAAATCGCCTTTTTTAATTCCATCCAGTGAAATAGTCAGCGCTTTTTTGGGTTTGTATGGAACGTTGTCTGCTGAATATTCAGCCGGACGGTTATTCTTATCAGCATATATGCGGAAGATGGCGAAGTCGCCGGTATGACGTGGCCATACCCAGTTATCGGTATCGCTTCCGAATTTTCCGATAGAGGATGGTGGAGCACCAACCAAACGAACATCTTTATATGTTTCCGTTACAAAAGCGAAATATTGATTTCCTTCAAAAAAAGGACGGATCAATATGTTTTGCCATTCTTCTTTTTTGAAAGAAGCAGACAGTGCATTTGTATTGCCGGTAATCAGTGCCTGCCTCTCAGAAGCCGTCATCTCATCTGTCACACCTTTTAATATCTCTTTAGTGACATCAGTAATGCTGATGATGAAAGTAGCAGTTAATCCGGCATTAGGCAGCTCCTGTTGTTTGGTCATTGCCCAGAACCCGTTCTGAAGATAGTTATGTTCCACTGATGAATGGGATTGGATCGCCGAATAACCGCAATGGTGGTTGGTCAGCAGTAACCCTTGTTCTGAAATGACTTCTGCAGTACAGAACCCGCCGAAGCTTACGATTGCGTCTTTCAGACTACTTTTATTGATATTGTAGATATCACTGGCGGAAATTTTCATTCCCATCGCTTTCATCTCTTTTTCATTCAGCGCCTGAAGCAGTTGTGGAAGCCACATTCCTTCGGTAGCCCTTGAAATAAGATGCGTGAAAACGAACGCAATCAGCAGGAGGGTGGTCTGGAGAAATCTTTTCATCATGAGAGTTTTAATTTTCTTATTTCTGATGGAATACACTTCGTCACTCATTTGAGGGTGATGACAGCGTGCATAATTTTAGTTGTAATTTACTACGGTTGTAAGTTACTATAAAAACAAAGCCGCCGGAAACTTCCGGCGGCTTTAAAGTTAATTTGAATTATATAGTTTTCAATACTTCATTCATGCTTCTCACAGCGTCGGCGCTCTTACTGAAAGCAGCCTGCTCTTCGTCGTTCAGTTTGAACTCTACAATCTTCTCCCATCCGTTCTTTCCAATAATCACGGGTACACCCAGACAAATATCTTTTTGTCCGTATTCCCCATCAAGCGCAACGCAGCAGCTGTAGAGTTTCTTTTCATCTCTTACAATCGCTTCAACCAGTGCTGCTCCGGCCGCACCTGGTGCGTACCATGCAGATGTACCAATCAGTTTGGTCAGTGTAGCACCGCCTACCATGGTATCATTGACAATCTGCTGTTGCTCTTCGGCAGAAAACAGTTCAGATACAGGAGTGCTGTTCCATGTTGCCATGCGAATCAGAGGAATCATGGTAGTATCACCATGACCGCCGATTACAACGGCATTCAGGTCAGACGGACTGCAATTGAGTCGTTGACTGATCTGATATTTGAAGCGGGAGCTATCCAGGATACCACCCATACCAATAATACGGTTCTTTGGTAAACCGGTAGCAGTGAGCGCCAGATAAGTCATCGTATCCATCGGGTTGCTGATGACGATGATAATGGCATTCGGAGAGTATTTAAGAATATTTTCGCACACGGTTTTAACGATACCTGCATTGGTACCAATCAGCTCTTCGCGGGTCATTCCGGGCTTACGGGGAATTCCGGAAGTAATTACCACTACATCACTGTTCGCGGTTTTCGTGTAATCGTTAGTAGATCCGGTTATTTTGGTATCGAAACCCAGCAGTGCCGCTGTCTGCATCATGTCCTGCGCCTTTCCTTCAGCCAGTCCTTCTTTAATATCTAACAAAACTAGTTCTTCAGCCAGTTCTTTGCGGGCGATATTATCGGCACATGTAGCGCCCACGGCTCCGGCTCCGACAACGGTAATTTTCATTTTAATCGGTTTGAATATATTAATTGAATGATTTTAGCAGCGCAAAGGTAGCAAATAGACGGTAGCAAATAGCAGGAGAACCTCATATTCTGGTCACGGTAATCACCCGATTCCTGATTTATCTCTTTTCCCCTGAATTAAACCGCGACTCCAGAGTTGTGTTGCTAATCTGCCGAATCAGATGTGCAGCTACAACTGCCCTTTAAATACATTCAGTATTTTGGCCGGTTTTACATTTCCTTCATGGGCGAAAAGCAGGTTCTGTTTTTTGTCGTAAAACGCCAGAAAGGGAAGGTTGGCGACATCAAAAAATGATGGTATGAAATACTGGGTGTCGCGCCCGATAAAGATATTCGGGTATTTATCGAGCTGATTCTTTTCTTTAAAAGCCCTGATTTTTTCCAGTGGCTGGTAGGAAGTCAACAGAATCTGCACATTTTTCAACTTGTCGACGTTCTTCAGAATATCACTTACCTGGTCCTGACAATGGTCGCAATCCGGACTGAAATACATAATCAGCACAGGTTTGTTCTTTTTAAAATCATCGCGGGTAATAATAGAAACGCTATCCGTTGCCAGAATTTCAAATTTCGGTACTATGGGGAATCTTTTATAGGCGGGTTCCTCCGGCTCGTCCTGAGCAAAAACTGTTACAGAACAAATTAATCCCATCATCAGCATCCATAATCCTTTGAATTTCATACAGGTAATTTTTGTTTCATGTTCAAATTTACTGTTTTTGAGACTTTTTAAACCGTTTTAACCTTTCGTTTCCGAAAATGTCGTACTTTTCCGAAAAGTTCGGAGACATGAATTCAGTACCAGAAAGAATGACGAGGCAGGAGGAAGAGGCGATGTTGGCTATATGGAAGGTTGGAAAGGGATTTGTCAAAGATTTTCTGGAACAAATACCCGAGCCGAGGCCCCATTACAACACCCTAACCTCAAC
>DATCKB010000333.1:0-2530 GCA_036562505.1 Parasegetibacter sp.
TTTGAGAGGGTCATCGATGAATGTAACGACTTTACCGACCGCTATCCGGAAAGCAAATTGCTGCCCGAAGCGAAAAAATATTTAACTTTATCGCAAAATCAATTAAACGCACTCAAAAATGAGCAAGTTAAGGAGACAGCAGGGAGCTAATACCTCCAATGTGGTTGAAACCAGAAGCCTTCTTGATATTAAGGGGAAAACTGGTAACCTGTATGAATCTATTGCAATTATAGCTAAAAGAGCTAATCAGATAAACATTGCGGTGAAGGAAGAGCTGCACAGTAAACTGGAAGAATTTGCCAGTCATACCGACAGCCTTGAGGAGATTCATGAGAATAAAGAACAAATCGAGATTTCAAGAGCTTATGAACGTATGCCTAACCCGGCATTGCTGGCTACTCAGGAATTTTTCGAAGACAAAATTTACTACCGCAAGAATACAGACGATCTGTTCAGCTAATTTGTCTTTTTTTTATATGATTTAATAGGTAATTTAGGGCGGCAATGACAATTGCCGCCCTGTTTTTTTCACAATTCCGAAGACGAAATCATTTACATGCTGAAAGGGAAAAAGGTATTAATTGGTATTTCAGGGAGCATTGCTGCCTATAAGTCTATTCTCCTTACCCGCCTCCTGGTTAAAGCAGGTGCTGAGGTGAAAGTGGTAATGACTCCTGCAGGAGCTGATTTTGTATCTCCTCTTACCCTTTCCACACTTTCGGGAAATCCGGTTCAAACCGACCTCTTTCATGAAAATACCTGGTCAAATCATGTCATGCTAGGCCGCTGGGCAGATATCATGGTAATTGCACCCCTTACCGTCAATACGTTGGCAAAAATGGCTGCAGGGGCATGCGATAACCTCTTACTGGCCACCTACCTGTCGGCTACCTGCAAGGTGATGGTAGCTCCGGCGATGGATGAAGATATGTGGCATCATCCGGCAACCCAAAAAAACCTGGATATTTTAACGAGCTACGGGAATATTGTTGTCCCGGTAGGGCATGGTGAATTAGCCAGCGGTTTATACGGTCAGGGACGAATGGCGGAGCCGGAGGACTTATTTTCCTTAATTCAGCAACATCTTAATAATGCAGGTTCTGCTGCAAACGATCTAAAGGGTAAAAAAGCCCTTGTGACAGCAGGGCCTACACACGAAGCACTCGATCCGGTTCGCTATATCGGAAACTATTCCACCGGGAAAATGGGTGTTAGTATAGCAGATGAACTGGCCCGTCGGGGTGCAGACGTGACGCTGGTACTCGGACCATCATCGGTTCGTACTTCAGACAGCAGAGTGAAAACAATTCCCGTGGTATCAGGTGAAGAAATGTTCACTGCCTGTAAGAATGAATTCTCCCGAGCCGATATCATAGTCATGGCAGCTGCTGTGGCAGATTATGCCCCCGTGAACCGACAGTCTGAAAAAATTAAGAAAAGTGAAGAGGAATTTACAATTTCACTTAAAAAGAACCCGGATATTCTGAAATGGATGGGCGAAAATAAAACCGAAAATCAGGTATTAACAGGATTCGCTCTGGAAACCACTAACGAAAGAGACTATGCACAGAAAAAACTGAAACAGAAAAATGCAGACATAATTGTGCTGAATTCTCTGAATGATAAAGGGGCGGGGTTTGGAACTGATACCAATAAAATCACCATTTTCACCAGAAACGGAAAAGAAATGGAATATGGGCTGAAAGACAAATCAGCGGTGGCTAAAGATATTGTTGATGCAATTATTACTTTTGCGAATGACTAAAAAGACTATACTTGTTTTGTTGGGTTGCCTCCTGTTGCTCCAGTCGGGTATAAGCCAGGAGCTGCAGGCAAAAGTAACGGTTCTGGCTAACCGAATTGGTTCTGAAGTGGACAGAAAGGTGTTTCAGACACTGCAGACTAACCTCAACAATTTCGTCAACAACAGAAAATGGGGAAGAGACGCTTTTCAGCCAAATGAAAAAATTGAATGTAATTTTCTGCTGAATATAGACAGGGCTCTCGAGAATAATGTATATCAGGCATCACTGACGATTCAGGCTGCCCGTCCGGTTTATAATTCCTCCTATCTTTCCCCGCTGATCAATTATATTGATAATGGAATTGTGTTCAGATATGTAGAGTTTCAGCCGCTGGAATTCAACGAAAACAGAATTCAGGGATCAGATCCTCTTGCCTCCAATTTAACTGCTACACTGGCCTATTATATCTATATCATTATCGGATTGGATTATAATTCATTTGCTCTGAAGGGTGGTGACTTTTATTTTCAGAAGGCTCAGCACATTGTAAATAATGCACCTGAGTCGAGAGATATCAGCGGCTGGAAAGCCTTTGACGGAGTCCGTAACCGATACTGGTTAGCCGAAAACCTGCTCAGCAGCAGATATAATCTGATTCACGACGCCATGTACAATTATTACAAAATGGGACTCGACTATATGTACGATGATCCTAATACGGCGAGAGCCAATATCATGACCTCACTGCTTCAGCTTAATCAGGTTAATACGGAAATGCCTAATTC
>DATCKB010000338.1:0-6626 GCA_036562505.1 Parasegetibacter sp.
GTAATAAATCATCTTTTTTGTCCCCCACGAGAAATCTCCCCCTGCTCTTACAGCCCAGATCAGGTTTCTGTAGATGGGCAGATAATGTCTGGCATCAAATCCTGCATTAAATGTGAATCTTCCTTCCTTACCCTGAACTCCGGTCAGGTTAGTGTTCCAATCCATGTAAACTTTATACCGTAAACCATTCCAGATATTCAGGGATGGGTTGGTAGCGTTATCATGCACATATTCAACACGAAGCATTCCGTAACGTGTAGTTGTATCCGGAATAGGAACGGAAGTGAAATTGTCTATGTCTGCCTGAATCACATAACGGTCTGACCGGAAACCGACAAACGCTCTGACACTCCGTACTCTGTCGAACGGATATTTGATATTAACCTGATAAAGGTTGGAGAATAGTTTCGAATAATAATTTCTATCGTAGGGTGGTGGAAGGTTGTTGGGTGTTGGCGAGTTAAACAGTGCCGGGTTTGAAGTTGAAGACCTGTAGTAGGTCAGACCCCAATCCACCTTCTTCTTCAGATACTGGAAGTTAAACAGATATTCATTGTCTCTGAATCCCGGCACATCAATTCTGAAACCACCAGAGAATTTAATGTCTTCAAAAAGATCTGATGTTCCCATTCTGATAATACCATTAAACGGGTTATTATTGGATAGGTTAACCGGACCAGAACCTCCCTGATATGGCTGGAACTGATTAACCAGAACAGTGTTATTGAAACCCGCTACCAGATAGTCGCTGAAGAATTTCAGTTTATAATCAAAAAGTCTGGCTTTTTTAAGAATGGGATCCGGTGCAGCAAACACATTTGGTTCGTCAACCAGTGTAGTATCCTCTTCATTCATAAACTCATTCTGGAAAACGTTCTTTTTTGGTTTTACCGTGTCAGTTTCCGATTTGAACATCGTTGCCTTACCGGATTCCTGTTTTTGTTTTGCCAGAACTTTCTTTAAGAACTCAGTTGGCCGGGCTGTAACATTTCTTCGGTTCAGAGCAGTTTCGTTTACCTTTAATTTATATAGGTACTTGAAATCCCCCTGCTGCAATACCTCGCTCACTAAACCCTGATCACCTGCTATGCGCGTTTCTTTCAGACTACTCTGATAGTTGGTAATAGGAAAAACGTAGGCGGAATCTTCTGTGATAGACACAAATGCAACTGAATCAATGTCTGATTTACCCCAAAGGCGTAAGATAGAATCAACCTCAAGCGGATCAGGGTTGCGAAGTACATCTTCACCAATTATTACCAATGTATCAAGTCCCGCTCTTTCTGTGCTGAAGAATCCCGCATAACGGTTACCGATACCGTTTTCATCACTTACGAATGTAAAGTGATATTGGTTGTATTGCATCGGAAAACGGGCGTCACCGTATTTCATATCGGTGAGCTGAGTAATATGGCGATAATTTTCTTTTTCATTCCAGTTATCAACCAGAAATATATTATATCGGTTATTAGGTAGAACTGTATCTGCGTTTACGGCTGACGGTGAGGGCCTGTTTGAAGCAAAGATGATTCCTGTTTTATTCGGGAAGGCAACAAAGGATGCGTCGAGGTCATCATAAATATCATTTGTTACCTGTTCGAATTTATCCTGCTGAATTTTGTAAATGAAGATATCTGTCTGACCGTTCTTCACTGCACTCATCAACAAGGTGTTGTTATCATGCATGAACTTCATATCCTGCACCTGATCAACACCTGTTATTTCCTGATTAACACGCTTGAATCGTCCGACTACATCATAAACGAAAAGCATCAGCTTACCTTTTTCCGGATGTATTACGGCAAGGCGTGTACCTTTCCCGTCCCAGGCGATCTGAGGATAGTTTGGATTGATCTCGTTGTCATTCGATTTTACACCGTATTTCAGGAGAACCTTTTTATTTACGAAGTTTTCGTAGAGAGCAACCTGATACTGCCCGTTTTTGAACTCAACCACAGCGTATGTCTGGCTTCTTGGAGCTGGGTTTGGCGAGAACCGGAAGAAGTCTTTCTTCGCATTCACTTCTTCCACCACAGATACTGTACCGCGGGGAACATTTCTGCGTGAACGGATATCCTGGTAATACATTTCCTGCATTTCAGTCATGAAATCGGCAAGAACAGCTTTGAATTTCTTTTTAGTAATGCGGCTGCTTGCAGTATTCAGGTTTTTATAAACCCGCGCAAGATATATGAAGTAAGGAACGCTTTCCTTTTTATATTTTTCAGAAATATAATACCAGAATGCATGTCCGGCAAGATCTGGCTTTTCAAATGCAAACTGGTAGAAATTTTTATAGGTTCCGCCCAGTAAAGCCGACTTCAGATCATCGTCCAGTTTTGTATTCCAGTTTTCTGCTGCAAAAAACACATAGCCATCGGTTAACCATTTGGGTAAGTCGAGCAGTGCCTGATTAGCAGCAAATTCTCCCAGGTCATCTCCGAAAAGTTGATTTTCGAGCAGCACTTTTGCTATTCCCTGCCTGATCTGTAATCTGAGGTTATTGTGATCACCGTTGAAATAAACAATCATTTTATTATTCACCAGCTTGGTTGTACCACCGGTATTCTGCCATTCTTCACCCTCACCGATGTTCGACTCCTGTAAATCGTCAAAATTGTTATAAATCACAATATTGGCTCTGCGCTGCAGTCCTTCTTCCAGAAAGTTTTCCAGCTCCTCCAATTCTTTTTCTGCCAGTTGCGCCACATATTTTCCCAATGCCAGTCCGCCTTCGCTGAAATAAGTATTGAAGTTAGGAGTCTGATAATACTGCCAGGTCAATTTCTTGTTCTGCACCCTGTTTTTTCCAAACTCCACGCCGTTCACCTGACTATTTGCAGAAAGAACACAACCTACCGCAAAAATCAGCATAAAGCCAGTCTTCCATTTAGCCGGAGAAAAATGCGCCATTAACCGTTTATTCTTAAGAAATTGCATATTGTTGAATTGTTTCTAAAATTAGGCCTTTCAGCTTAATACGTAAAATGAAAAATCTAAGATAAAAATTATGCTTAAGGTAGAGGTGTTTACATTTAATCCGATTCAGGAAAATACTTATGTTTTATATAACGAACATAAATCGTGCGTCATTGTTGACCCCGGTTGCTATTTCGATGAAGAAAAAGCGACTCTCAAACAATATATCGAAGATCGGGGTTTACACACAAAATATTTGTTAAATACCCATTGTCACCTCGACCATGTATTCGGGAACAAATTTGTTGCAGAAACCTGGGGTTTGAAGCCTTATATACATCCGATGGAGGAAAAAGTACTGCAGTTTGCTCCTCTCTCGGGTGAGCAGTGGAATCTCCGCTTTGAGAATTATGAAGGGGAGCTGAACTGGCTTACCCCCGGGAATGATATACAACTGGATGAGGACAGACTGGAAATATTATTTACACCCGGACATTCACCCGGAAGTGTCAGCTTTTACTGCCGTGATCAGGGATTTCTGATCGGGGGAGATGTACTATTCAGAAGAAGTATAGGTAGAACCGATTTGCCCGGCGGAAACTTTGACGTACTTATCAACAGTATAAAAACTGAACTGTTTGCCCTTCCCGATGAAGTAATAGTTTATCCGGGCCACGGTGAACCCACCGATATCGGAGCAGAAAAAAGAGAAAACCCTTTTTTAACCTGACAATCAGGCGCCCGGCCGGCGCTTTCCCCCGAACTTAACTGGCAGATCGTGGCGTTCAATCCGGAATACAAAAAGGGCAAAAACAGCAACCAGTATAATGCCTGAACCCAGACTAAAGAAGATACTTTCGAAAAATCCGTTTAACCATCGGTGTAATAAGTAAATCAGGAAAGTGATAATCAGATAGGCTACCAATTTTTTCCATGCATAAGGGATGGGGTAATACTTCTTACCTAACAAATAGCTGGCTATCATCATCGAAGCATAACAGATAAGCGTAGCCCAGGCTGAACCTGTGTAACTGAACAGTGGAATCCACCATATATTCAGCAGAATAGTCAGTACCGCACCGCCCAATGTGATATAGGCGCCAATCATGTTCTGACCGGTAAGTTTATACCAGATGCTCAGGTTGTAATATATTCCGAGACAAACACTTCCTACAGTGAGAACAGGCACAATATAGATACCTTCGCCATAGGCTTCATATTTCCAGGTAATGAGCCATTTCCATACATCCAGAAAAAGATTAACTCCGAGATACATGAAGCAGCAGGCAATCACAAAAAATTTCATTACCCTCGCATAGGTGCGGGGAGCGTTTTTATCTTTCGACTGATTAAAGAAGAAAGGTTCTGCCGCCATTCGGAACACCTGAATAAATATAGTAATCAGCACCGCCAGTTTATAATTTGCCCCGAAGACTCCCAGTGCATGAAGCTTTTCCTGCTCGGGAAGCGGCGATACTTTCAAAAAAATCACACGGCTCAGCATTTCATTAATCATGCCGCCAAATCCAACCACCAGCAATGGTAAAGCATATTTTATTACTTTTTTCCATAGTTCAAAATCGAAGGAAAACCGGTATTGCTTCAATTCCTTCCATAACAATAGCAGTCCGATTACACTGGCAAGGATATTTGCAATCAACACATATCCGACCCCCATTTCCGGGTCATACCAGAAGAACAGCAAATTATCCTGATATGAGGGAGCAACCACATAAAACAAAAGCATCAATGCGATATTGGCCAGTATACTGCCAACCCGCACAAAAGCAAACTTCCGTGGGCGACCTTCCTGCCTTAATAAGGCCAGCGGCAAGGTTGCCAGAGTATCCAGTAACACAATCCAGGCCAGCCAGCGGATATATTCAGGATGATCCTCAATTTCCAGCAGGCGGGAAACAGGTTCTGTAAGAAAAAGCAGGCAACCGGTGAAAACCAGGGAAGTCACTATAATTGAGGTCTGAAGCGTGTTATACACATGCTTTTTCTCATAATGTTGAACATACCGGAAATAGCTGGTTTCCAGTCCGTATGTGAATATTATATTCAGGAATGGGATAGCTGCGTACAGTGTTGTGATTACCCCAAACTCGCTGGTCTGGAAAATCCCCACCATTAAAATCGAAAGCAGGTAGCTGAGAAACCGGCTGGCAATCGTAGGAACGCCATACCACAATGTTTCCCCCGCGAGCTTTTTAATACTTCCCAAATGCAAATGTTTGAACAAACCTACATGAACCTTTTCTTTTCTCAAAGAGGGGCAGGAGAATACCCGGTATTTTTAACGATGTTGTACCTTTGCAGTATTCCTTCAAACCTACAATTATGCAAAAACTTCTACTTTCCCTGCTGTTCTTGTCGCTCTGCACTTTCGGTACTGCTCAGATTTATGAGGGCACAGTAGATTTCGACAAGAAGAAGCAACCTGCTGTTTTGGTCGATCTTCCTTTTCCTCCACAGGTTGCACAGGATGGAATTAAAAAGGAAATGGAAAAAAGAGGATATTCCGGAAAATCTACCAAAGGTTATATCCTTTTTAAGGATGTTAAATTGGATGAACTGGGTGGCGAACCGGTAGATGTATATATCAAGGCTGAAAAAAAAGCTCGCAATAAGGACGCCTGTACAGTATACATGCTTCTGTCAAAGGGTTACGATAATTTCGTTACCAGAGATATTAATGAATCACTTTTTTCTGGCGGGAAGGATTTTGCGAAAGAGTTTGAAGGGTGGACTGCAGCGCATTCTCTCGAACTCGACGTTGCTTCTCAGGAAGCCCGCGTAACAAAAGAAGAAAAGAAATATCAGAAGCTGATCGATGAAGGAAATGATATGGAAAAGAAACTGAAGAAGCTGCAGAAAGAGATTGAAGAAAATAAAGAAGCTCAGATCAAACAACAACAGGAAATAGAAGTTCAGAAGAAAGTTCTTGAAACTCTGAAAGAAAAAAGGAAATCCTGAAGTTGTTTACCTCTTTATTAATTATTCTCTGCAAATCTGGGGTCATTGATAAAGCTGTTATCTGTGAGTGTTCTGAGAAATGCTACCAGTTGAGCTTTTTCAACATCGGAGATGGGAATTCCGTTTTTTACCAACGGGTCAACTGTTGCACTTTGTTGAACTCCTGACCTGTAATGATCAATCATCTGTTCAATAGAATAAAACCTGCCATCATGTGCGTATGGAAACGTTAATGCTACGTTTCGCAGACTGGGTACTTTAAATTTTAACGAATCGGCTGATCTGCCGGTGATATTCATCCTCCCCTTGTCTTTCAGGTATGGATTTTCCGGAAGTCCGATATTGCGGTACGACTGATCCGTGAACAATGGCTCCTGATGGCAGCTTGCGCATTTCGCGGAAAAAACCGCATAACCAGCTTCTTCCATTGCTGTAAAAGTTTCTTGCCCGCGTTTAACCCGGTCATATTTTGAGTCTGCTGAAACCATAGAAGCAACAAACTGGGTAATTGCTTTCAGCATACGCTGCGAGTTAATGGTTTCATCTCCGAATGCTTTTTTGAACATTTGAGGATATTCCGGATCTACCTTAAGTTTTTCTAATACCTGCTGTATTTCTTCGGCCATTTCGTTTGGGGCGGTTATGGGTGCTAGTGGCTGCACTTCCAGATTAACAATACCTCCATCCCAGTGAAACTCTTTATGCCATGCCAGATTATATAATCCGGG
>DATCKB010000341.1:0-3438 GCA_036562505.1 Parasegetibacter sp.
TGGCTCCCGCAATCAGCAATCCCATGTCGAGAGCAAAAATGGTTTTAGATTTCAGGTTTTCAGGAACGTCTCCGTTTACAATACGCATCGCCAAACCTTCAGCAATTGCTGTTTTACCCACACCGGGCTCACCCACCAAAATCGGGTTGTTTTTTGACCGCCGGCTGAGAATGTGCAAGGTACGTCTGATTTCTTCGTCCCTTCCGATAACCGGATCAAGTTTACCCTGACGGGCCATTTCATTCAGGTTTTTTGCATAACGGTTCAAGGCATTAAACTGGGCCTCATGTGTTTGCGAAGCAACAGTTGATCCTTTTCGCAATTCCTTGATAGCTGCAGTTAAGCCTTTCTCTGTCACACCAGCGTCTTTCAGCAGTTTTGCTGCGTTGTCGTTGCCCTGAAGAATCGCCAGGAGAAAATGTTCAGCGCTGATAAAATCGTCGCCAAAGCTTTTCAACATTGCTCCTGCCCGGAGAAAAACGTTATTCAGATCCCGGCTGATCGTTTGTGCAGGTTCACCGGATGCAGCTTTAGGAAGTTTATCCATATACTCCTGCAAACGGTTTTGAACAAACGAAATGTTTGCATTGTTCTTCTTCAGAAGAAATTCCACCGGAGAATCTTTATCGGAAATCAGGGCCATCAGAAGATGTTCTGTTTCGATATTGGCGTTTCCGGCATTATAGGCAAGTTGCTGAGCCTGCTGAATCAGTTCCTGCGCCTTTATGGTTAAATTATTTGGATTCATATACTCAATAAAATTAACTTTATACAGTAAACGGTTCACAAAACACACTCCAAGCCTTAAAACAGGTAATTATGTCATTCAAATTTCGTTCCGCCTGCCTAAAATGCAGTCTGGTATTGATTTTCATGCAATTCTTTCAGTTGGCAACTGCGCAAAACCAACCTGATTTCTCAGGTGCAGAGGCGTTACTGGAACAACATAAGAAGGCCTTAGGCAAACACCCAGTATTACTTGTGTATAAAGACGGGAAGCTGATATATCAGAAAATAACCGGTGATTTAAATACGAAGACGCCGGTTCCTGTTTTCGAAACCACCAAATGGTTTACCACCGCGGCGGTGCTGAAGATGGTAGAGGAAGGAAAGGTTCGGCTCGACGATCCTGTGGCGAAGTATGTGCCTTCTTTTAAAAAGTATATGAAGGGATACATAACACTTCGCCATTGCCTGATGAATACCACGGGTATTGAAGGCGGGCAGTCAAAAGTTGGTAAAATATTTCAGAAAAAAAAGTTCGCCAGTCTTGAGGAAGAAGTTGATGCAATAGCTGCTATGGAAATTGGCAACAACCCCGATGCAGAATTTTATTACGGCGATTTGGGTACTACGATTGCTGCCCGAGTATTAGAAGTAGCTACAAAGAAAGCGTTTGACCGCCTTGCACAGGAAAAAATCACTCGTCCGTTGAAAATGCGGATGACGCGTTTTTCCGCCGATGGCTTGAAATCAGACCCATCCACCGGTGCGGTAAGTTCGGGAACTGATATGATAAATTTTCTTTCGATGATTCTGAATAAAGGTATGTTTGAAGGAGTTCAGATATTAAGTCCTGAATCGGTAGAAATGATGTGCTCCATACATAACAACGAATTGCCCGTCAAATATGCTCCGTTTACAAAAGAAGGATTTGAATATGGGTGTGGCACGTGGATACTGGAAAAAGACGGCAATGGTAAAGCAGCTGTTGTCGGATTCCCGGGAATTCCGGGTGCTTTCCCATGGGTTGATCTGAAAAAAGGTTATGCAGCAACAATATTAACTTTAGACGTTAACGGGGTACCGGATTTGAATATTTTCCTGCAGATTATGGGTGCGGTGAGTGACGCAATTGAGGGCTAAATATGAATGAAAACAACCAATCAACAGATTCGAGGCGAAGGAATTTGAATCCATCTTCATGGATCAAACAGCAGTCCCATGATTTCGGCTTTGATTATTGCGGAATAGCCAGAGCGGAGAAACTTGATAAGGATGCGCGTCGGCTGGAGAAATGGTTAGCTCAGGGGCGCCATGGGCAGATGAAATATATGGAAAATCATTTTGATCTTCGTACTGATCCGCGGCTCCTTGTTCCCGGTGCAAAGTCGGTCATCACACTTCTTAAAAATTACTATCCGCCTGTTATGCAACCGGGTGGTGACCAACCCGCCATTTCAAAATATGCTTACGGAAGAGATTACCATGATGTAATACGGGATAAGCTGAAACAATTCTTACTAAAAATACGCGAAGAGTTTGGTGAAGTTCAGGGTCGCGGTTTCGTCGATTCTGCTCCTGTTCTGGAAAGAACATGGGCTACGAAAAGCGGGCTGGGTTGGGTTGGAAAGAATGGAAATCTGATTACCACCAAAGGAGGATCATTCTTTTTTATTGCAACACTGATCACTGATCTGGATCTGGAGGCCGACGACCCTTTTGCAAAAGATTATTGTGGCCGCTGCACCAGATGCATCGATGCTTGTCCGACAGAAGCTATTCTACCTAACAAGGAAATCGACGGAAGCAGATGTATTTCCTATTTTACAATTGAACTGAAAGAAGCCCTGATACCTCAGGAAATGGAAGGCAAATTCGGAAACTGGATGTTCGGATGTGATACCTGCCAGGATGTTTGTCCTTGGAACCGTTTCAGCAGCCCTCACCATGAACCGGCATTCCAGCCATTCGAAGCTGTACTAAATTTTTCGTTTGCCGATTGGCTGAACCTGACGGAAGATAAGTTCGCTACTATTTTCCGGAATTCACCTATTAAGCGATCTAAATTTCAGGGAATCCGCAGGAATCTGCGTTTTCTGGAACAGCATAAAGCTCTGGAAAAACCAGCCTGACATTTACGTTCGCTTGAAGTATCAGTGCTTGTTCCGGATTATCTGAGATTCAGATGAACCGTTCCTTTCAGGCCCAGGAATGAAAGGTATTGGTTATTAAATTCTGCAGGTCTCCGGTTACGGGTTAGATGATAATGGAAAACAGGACCAAGGCTAACCGGGAACCGGGCATTACTCAGCAACTCCACATTCAATCCGCCGTTGAGAGAGAATTGGTAGTCGTTGTATAACCGGTGATTTCGGTAGTAAATACCATCAACCGCACTGAAATGTAATCCATTGGTTGAAATCAGTTTCCCCACAGCTCCACCGCCTTCCAGATAAAGAGGAGTTTTATTTCCCTTGTTCATTTTCCACTTAACGGTGACTGGCAAGTGAACAAAATGATAACGGTTGGTGTATAGATTTTCGTCACCATTATGATAGAAATAACCGATATCCCTGGTTTCACCATCCACAAAAACACGGGTATTAAGAGCTACCTTGTTTCCGGTTTTAATATTCGAAGCCAGTTGATGGTATCTCAGGCCGATAACGGCTGAAAACCGATCTGAAAGTTTTCGTTCAACAGCCAACCCTCCAC
>DATCKB010000356.1:0-5302 GCA_036562505.1 Parasegetibacter sp.
CCGTTACTATGGCACCGGTCGACGGCTGGTTCCAGAATATCTATGCCAATCAGTATTTCACTGCAGAGGCAAAACAGAGCGCAGCAATCAGTTTCAGTATATCTGTTCCGCATCAGTATGCCAAACCGTTAGTGGTAAGAGTTTTTGCCAGCTCCGGTGAGTACACTGACGGAGAAGAACATATAATTCCTGTTCTGAGTAACCGGATAATGGTAACCGAAAGCTTCCCGATACATTTGAAGATGAATGAAAAGAAAAACTTCAAATGGAACAATCTGTTGCAGAGTGGAAATTCGGAATCGTTGGTGCATCATGGATTAACCATCGAATTCAGCTCAAACCCCGCATGGTACGCCATACAGGCTTTACCGGTACTGGCAGAGAATGACGACGAATCGGCCATCGGAAATTTCACGCGATACTATGCTAACGCTATGGCTTCACATATACTTCGCAGCAATCCAAAAATAGAAGAAGTATTTAATCGCTGGGAAATAAATGACACCACATCGCTTATAAGTAAACTTGAGAAAAATCCCGAACTGAAGAATATACTTCTCAATGAAACCCCCTGGGTGATGGAGGCCAAATCAGAATCGGAACAAATGCAGCGAATTAAAACTTTGTTCGATCTGGCAAAACTTAAAGAGTCGTTGAATAATAACCTCATTGCTGTAAAGAAAAAACAAGCTCCATCAGGAGGATTTATCTGGTTTGATGGCGGTAAGGAAAGCAGGTATATTACGCAGTATATAGTTACAGGCGTAGGAAGGATGATGGCGCTTGGAGCACTGGATGCTGTGCAGAAAAAGCAGTGGGAGCCGGTTATAAAAGCAGCAGTGCAATACCTCGACAGGCAGTTATCTGACGACTATCGCCAGCTTGTAGAATCGAAAGCCGATCTGAAATCTAAGCAGATCAGTCCATTGCAGATTCAAATGTTGTATATGCGCAGTTTCTTCCCTGACCTTCAACTCAGGCGTGAGGATACACTGGCTAACGGATACTTTTTCCGTCAGGCAGCTCAGTACTGGGTGAAGGAGAATAAATTTAGTCAGGGTATGATTGCTCTGATGTTACACCGGAAAGGTATGAGCGACCGTGCGGAAGCCATCATTCGCTCATTAAAAGAGACGGCATTGAATAGTGAAGAGATGGGAATGTACTGGAAAGAAAATATAGCAGGTTATTTCTGGTATCAGGCTCCGATAGAAACACAGGCGCTTTTAATTGAAGCTTTCAGTGAAATTCCATCCGGACAAAACTCAGTGAACAGTTTAAAAACATGGCTGTTAAAGCATAAACAAACACAAGCATGGAGTAATACAAAAGCTACTGCAGACGCCACCTACGCGCTATTATTACGCGGATCCGACTGGCTGTCTGTTTCACCGGAAGTTATGATTTCTGTGGGCAAGTATAATATCAACAGTGACGAACAATCACCGGATGTCGGAACCGGATATTTCAAACACAGCATTGACGGTGAACAGGTAAATGCTACGATGGGTAATATTTCAGTGAATTTAATGGCAGGAAAAGAAGGCAGGAATTCAGAAATGCCTGCATGGGGTGCAGTTTACTGGCAATATTTTGAAGAAATGGACAAGATAAAATCTGCTGGTTCGCCACTTTCAATACAGAAGAAGCTCTATTTGGAAAGAAATACAGCAAACGGACCCAGGTTGGATGTTCTGAATGACGGCTCAACACTACGTATAGGTGATAAAGTTGTTGTGCGCATTGAATTGCGGGTCGACCGCGATATGGAATTTGTTCACATGAAAGACTTGCGTGCATCCTCATTTGAGCCGACCGGAACGCTAAGCGGTTATCAGTGGCAGGGCGGATTGTGGTATTATTCCAGCATCAGTGATGCATCAACCAATTTCTTCTTTGAATGGCTGAAAAAAGGCAGCTATGTGTTTGAATATAAAATGCACGTAACTAATTCAGGAACATTCAGCAATGGTATAACTACGATTCAAAGTCTGTATGCTCCCGAATTCAGTTCACACAGTACGGGAATTAAGGTTACAGTAGAGGAAAACTAAGTCGGCATCCCGGGAGATTTTCTCACATATTCCTTAGTTAAAAAGAAACTCATTTTCCACTTTGCTAAGAAATCAATACAGGTAAATGATTAGATAAAAGGGATTCAACATAAACAAAAGAAATATTACCGGCGGCCTTCGGCCGCCTTTCTTTATTTTTGCTTCGCCTGTGCAACACGTGTCGCTCATTTTGGGCTGACAAAATAAAGTGCTGTCGCCGGTCAGATGAAAATAAATTATTGAACTTTTCTCGTCCCGGGGCGAGATGAATTCGCACTTCCCGCAATGCAAACGGAATTCCTGATAATCGGACAAGGACTATGCGGCACCTGGCTTTCCTGGTTCCTTCAAAAACAGGGAAGAGAGTTTTTGGTGATAGATCGCAGAGTATTGAAAAGCGATCCGGAGACTTCGTTTTCCGGATGTATCCGAAGCGAATCCGGAAATGCATTGCAGGTTGCTTCACCTGAATTTTCACACCCCACATTCCAGGGGGCATCACGTGTTGCTTCCGGCGTTATCAATCCGGTTACCGGCAGAAGATTAAGTGTAACCTGGATGGCTGAGGAATTATTTCCATTCGTTTTCCGGCATTATAAAGAACTCGAATCAGCACTTGAAACAGAAATCATACGGCAAACCAGCGTTATCAATTTCTTCCCCACTCCGCAAATGAAGGACTCTTATGAGGAAAGATATAAGCAGGGATCAGGCTATGTGTCTCCCTGGTGGGAAGGTGAAGAATGGAAGCCGTATTTTCAGTTCGAATTCGGAGCAGGTGAGATAAGTCCGGTTTACTGGATCCGGCTCCGAACCATGCTCGATAAATGGAGGGAAATACTTCAAAAGAAAAGTCAGCTTATCGAAGACAGGTTCAATTGGGAAGAACTTGAAATTCTCCACGACAGTGTGAGATATAAAGGAATTACTGCAAAATATCTGATTACATGTGACGGTGCAGAAGCGATTAACAATCCCTTTTTCGGCAAATTACCACATGCGCTGAACAAAGGTGAAGCGTTGCTGATTTCAGCACCGGAACTACCGATAACGCATATCTATAAACGAGGTATAACTATTGTTCCGTGGGAGGAACCGGGTTTATTCTGGGTAGGTTCCACCTATCAGCATAATTTCGCAGACCCGGCTCCGACTGCTGATTTCCTCCGGAACACAACGCGGGCACTGGACAACATGTTGAAAGTATCTTACGAGATCAAAGACCATTGGGCAGCGGTACGTCCGTCTACCATTGAACGCCGACCATTTGTTGGTATTCATCCCAAATATCCTCAACTAGCGATACTGAACGGAATGGGTACAAAAGGATGCTCACTGGCGCCCTATTTTGCGCATGAACTTACCCGTTTGTTTCTACATAATGAGCCGCTAAATAAGGCAGCGGATATAAACCGGTTTCATCAAATCCTGATGACCACATAAGAGGGCAAACTTTGCAATTCAGAATTCTGTTAATTTTACATCATGAAAAAGATCTATCACCTTACACATTGCACAACCTGCAAACGAATCCTGGAAGAAACTGACGCAGCAAGCAAGGGCTATAAACTTCAGGATGTCAAAGCAGAAAAAATTACACCTGAGCAGCTGGACGAACTGAAGGAACTCACGGGTTCCTACGAAGCCTTATTTAGCCGACGTTCGCTGAAATACAAAGCAATGGGTTTAAAAGATAAAACCTTAACCGAGAAGGATTACCGCGACCTGATTCTTCAGGAATACACTTTCCTTAAGCGTCCCGTAATAGTCAAAGGAAAGAAAATATTTATCGGAAGCGAAAAGAAGACTGTAGAAGCACTCAGGAAGGAAATTTAGCGGATCCGGCAGGTCGCAATTTACCCTGAAATTGCCGCAATCCCCTACCCTCAGGATGGTTAACAAAGTCTATATTTGTATTGAAAACATTTCAATTACTATTTAATTTAAATGATATGCCATCGCGGATCTTCGTCAACCTTCCTGTAAAGGATTTACAAAAATCAATGGATTTCTTCGCTAAACTGGGATTTACTTTTAATCCGCAGTTTTCTAATGAAAAAGCTGCCTGCATGATCATAAAAGAAGATGCGATTTATGCCATGCTCCTCACCGAACCCTTCTTCAAAACATTCACCCAAAAAGAAATCTGTGACGCCAAACGCAGCACGGAAGTCTTGATTGCCCTGGATGCAAATAGCAGGGATGAAGTGAAGGAACTGGTAAACAAAGCGGTTGAAGCAGGAGGATCAATTTACATGGATCCGCAGGATCACGGATTTATGTATCAGCATAGCTTCGCTGACCTGGATGGTCACCAGTGGGAGCTGGTGTATATGGACATGAATGCTGTTTCCTAATTCTTTTTCCAAAGTCCGCGGTTCCGCTCAATGGCTTCCCGCTGAAGCTTTACAAAGAAGTCAGCGAATTTCACATTGGGCGGAATCGTGAGCACTTTCGCATAACCATTTCGGATCAATTCCGCATTGACAAAGGTTCCATCCTCCAGATAAACATAGGCAAGCGTCCTTTTATACCGATCGAGTGAATCTACATCCCTCATCATTCTTATCCATTTTCCATCGATCATTCTGGTAAGATATTCTTTAGCTTTCTCACCGTAAGGTCCGATTTCTTTCCGCGCAGATTTTGTTATTTCGGGAGCATCCAATCCGGTTAAGCGCACTTTATAACGCTGCTTATCTTTATTCTCCACCCAAAATGTATCTCCATCTATAACTTTAGTGACCTTTACCTGAACTCCGGTTGAGTCAACCGCTTTCTGTCCGCTTGTGGAATCACAGGAAACAGAGATGAAAGCAATAGCTACAAGAAAATTGCGGAGCAAATACTTTGAGGTCATGTTCCAAAATTAACCGATTTCGGCTATACAGCGTTACTACCTGTTTTTTTGAATCGGAAATACTGAATAGCATTATCCCATAGCACATCTCAGAGGGTCTTGTCTGAGAGGGTCTTGTTTCAGGAGGCGGGATAATGCACCGTACAAGTCCGGCAATTCATATTTCATGCGGGCGGGGCATTCAAAGAAGACTTCTACCGCCACAGCCCAGAACTCATTGTAGTTGGAGGCTGCGTACTCTCCGAGAAGAGTTTGTCTTCCCGCCTGCATTTCATTGAAAATGGGACGGGCTATTTTTGAAAACCGATGAAATTCTCTTTTGAAATGCTTGTCTTCATCAGACTCTGTCACAAAATTCACATAAGTGAGCGCGTGAGCCATCTCGTGT
>DATCKB010000360.1:0-4032 GCA_036562505.1 Parasegetibacter sp.
TTAAGGCAGATGATTATGAAGAAAACCGTCACTTTCTCTTAGCTCAATATTTCCGCAATAATTATAATGCTGCCATGCGTGATCTGCCTGTTGTGAATTCTCAGGTAGAGATTCTTCGTATGGAGGTGTGGGTTACCAACAGAAATGGTTCCACCACAGATACCCGCGACGTAGTAGCGTTGATGGATTTGGGTGAACAGAATCCTTACAATCCGGGTGTACTTTCACTCACCAGTAATTCACTTCCTGATAATAACGCCAACGACTTGTATGCGCGTTTAACCAATGACCCTACCAACCGGAATCCCGTTCTCGTTCAGGGAAGATTAAATGCAATGGGATTAAAACCGGTTGAGGATTTTGAAAAAACTTTCGCCCGCAAACTTCGTCCGGATGAATATTATTTTAACCCCAAAATAGGATTTCTTTCTCTCAACCAGCAGTTGCGTGAAGATGAGGTTCTTGGGGTAGCCTTCCAGTATAGTTACAATGGACGGATCATTACCGTGGGTGAATTTTCTCAGGACGTTCCGCCGGATACCACTTCCGCACTTCCGGGAACGCAGAAAGTGCTATTCCTGAAATTGCTTAAAGCTACTTCTCAAAGAACATATCTGCCGCTTTGGGATCTCATGATGAAGAACGTATATTCAGTTGGTGCGTATAACCTTCAACGTGAGGATTTTAAACTGAATATACTTTATCAGGAGCCTAGTCTGGGTGAGAAAAGATATCTTCCTGAAGGCAATCAGGCAGGTGTGCCCTTGTTAACTGTGTTGAATCTTGATCGATTAAACAATCAGAATGATCCACAACCCGACGGGGTGTTCGATTATGTTGAAGGTTATACGGTACTTACCCAGTACAGCAGGATAATATTTCCGCTTATAGAACCATTCGGGCGCGATCTTGATTCCATAGCTTTTGCTAACAGTCCGCAAGACCTGAAAGATAAATACGTATTCTATCCTTTATACGATACCATTAAAAGTATTGCGCAGACTTACGCTAACCTCAATCGTTATGTAATGAGAGGTACAGCAAAAAGCGGCGGAGGCTCATCGTCTGAAATCAGCCTGAATGCCTTCAACGTCCCACCCGGCTCAGTGACAATTACTGCAGGCGGACAATTGCTGAAAGAAAATATTGATTACATTATTGATTATAGTCTGGGTACTGTTCGCATCATTAACCAATCAATCCTGAACGCTAATATTCCGGTTGATGTACAGTTTGAGAACAACGCAGGGTTCGGTTTGCAGCAAAGAAATTATATGGGCTTGCGGCTAGACTATCTCGCCAGTGACAAATTATCCATTGGTGCAAGTATGGTTAAATTAGGTGAACGTCCTTTCTTCACCAAAATGCTGTACAATGAAGATCCTATCAGGAATACAATGTATGGGGTAGATTTCAATTATACTTCAGAATTTCCGCGTTTAACTCGATGGTTAGATAAGCTTCCTTTGATTACAACCAATGCTCCGTCTTCCATCAGTGCCTATGGTGAAGCGGCATTCCTGAAACCCGGGCATCCGCCGCAGATTGGTAAGGGTAGCGGAGGGCTGATTTATATTGATGATTTTGAGGGTACAAGAAACAGCATCGACCTGCGATTCCCGCTTAACGGATGGGCATTGGCTTCAACTCCTCAGGGTAATGGATTGTTTCCCGAAAGCGAACTGGTGAATGATCTGAACAACGGTATTAACCGCGCTAAACTTGCCTGGTATAATATTGAACCTACATTACAAGACAGGCGTGCATTGACAAACCCGCTGAAAGGTGATCTCGATGAACTGTCGAAGCCCGAAACCCGTGCTGTAAACAGTTCGGAAATATTCCCCCAGCGGACTCCTGATCTTGGTCAAAACCAGTTGGTGACCTTCGATCTTGCTTTTTTCCCAAGGGAAAGAGGTCCTTATAACTTTGATACCCGTCCGGGTTTCATTGACGCTGAAGGAAGATTCCTCAATCCGCGTAACCGCTGGGGAGGTCTCATGCGTGCGCTGGATCAGATTGATTTTGAAACCGGAAATGTGGAATTTATTGAATTCTGGGTGCAGGATCCGTTTATTAACAGACCCGGAAGCTCAGGTGGTAAATTATATTTCAACCTTGGAAATATCTCTGAAGATATTCTGCGTGACTCACGAAGACAGTTTGAAAACGGACTGAGTACACCGAATATTCCTTCCCCTTCTGATAACTCAACTGTGTGGGGTAAGGTTCCCGCCAATCCTATTCAGGTGACCAATGCATTCAGTAATGATCCTAACGACAGAGCCTATCAGGATGTGGGGTTAGACGGATTGACAGATGAAGAGGAAGCTATAAAATTCATTGAGTATCTGGAAGCTCTTCGGACCAACTTTGGAGCTAATTCAAAAGTTTATCTGGATGCGTTGAATGATCCTGCAAATGATAATTTCAGAAATTATCGTGATGCAGAATACGATAAGACAAATACGGGTATACTAGGACGTTATGCGCGTATAAATATGCCTCAGGGTAACTCACCTCTTGCTGATGTAAATGATCAGTTCACGAGTGCTTTTACTTTGTATCCTGATCAGGAAGATCTTAACAGAGACAATACCTTGAACGAACTGGAAGAATATTTCCAGTATGAAGTTGAGATGCGTCCGAATATGCAGGTGGGCAGCAATTTCATTACCGATAAAAGAACGGTGGATGTAAAATTGCAGAATGGCTCTACCCGTACTGAAACCTGGTATCAGTTCAGAATCCCAATTGCAGAATATAATCTGAAAGTGGGAAATATTCCTGACTTCAAATCTATTCGCTTTATCAGAATGTTCCTGACTGATTTTGAAGATACAGTGGTACTTCGCTTTGCGAAACTGGATCTGGTGAGAAATCAGTGGAGACGTTTTTCTTATCAGCTTGACACTGCAGGTCGTCAGATTCAGATTGATCCTAATTCACCGACTACGCTGAATACTTTAGCAGTTAACCTTGAAGAAAACGACAGAAGACAACCTGTACCTTATAGAATTCCGCCGGGAATTGAACGCGTTCAGCAACTGAGCAATAACAACGTCAATATACTTCAGAATGAACAGGCGTTAAGCCTGCAGATCTGCAATCTGGCAGAAGGTGAGGCCAGGGGTGTGTTTAAAACCATGAATCTCGACTTAAGGCAATACGGACGGTTGTCGATGTTTATACACGCGGAATCAGTAATTGGTCAGCCTGCGGTAAAAGATAATGAACTTTATGCGGTAGTACGACTGGGAACCGACTTCATACATAATTACTATGAAATCAAAGTGCCGTTGAAGATCACTTTACCGGGTCAGTCGATCGACTCACTGGTATGGCCAATCGAAAACAATCTCGATTTTGACCTAGAAATACTTACCCGTTTAAAAGTAGAGCGGAACAATAACGGATCGCCATTGATTTATTATAGCCGTGAAATTGACGGAAAACGATTTGCTATCTACGGTAATCCTAACCTGGGTGAGGTGAGAAGTATGTTTATTGGAGTAGAAAACAGAGATGACGGAGGATTGCCGGTGTGTACAGAAGTGTGGTTTAATGAACTCAGACTGTCATCAATTAATGAAAGAGGAGGATATGCTGCTGTTGGCCGCGTCGACATCACGCTGGCTGATCTCGGAACTATTTCAGCTTCGATAAACGCTAAGAGCAGTGGATTCGGTTCGCTGGAACAACGAGTAAATGAGCGGTCCAGAGAGAATTTCTCGCAGATCGATTTTGCCGCGAATCTTGAACTGGCGAAGTTGCTGCCCAGACGTTGGGGTATGTCTGTTCCTTTCTACGCCAGCTATACCCGATCAATGAGTACGCCAGAGTACGATCCTTATGATCTTGATATCCGGTATAAAGACAAGATAAATTCAGCGAGTGCGGCTGATCGCGATTCGATCAGAAATGATGCAGTGGATGTTTCCACTATCAAAACGATCAACTTTACCAATGTAAGAAAGAACAATATCAGTGGAAAAGAGCTGAAAGTCTGGAGTATTGAAAACTTTGACCTCA
>DATCKB010000366.1:0-6059 GCA_036562505.1 Parasegetibacter sp.
GCTGAAGTAATCGTAATGAATAATCACATTGAAGCACAGATCGCGGAAATGGAAGATCCCGGGGATCGTGAAATGTTCATGGAAGAATACAAAATGACCGAACCTGCATTACATAAACTTATCCGCTCTACTTATAAACTGCTGAATCTCTCCACTTATTTTACTGCCGGTGTGCAGGAAGTGAGAGCATGGACAATAGAACAGGGATGGAAGGCTCCCCAGGCAGCTGGAGTAATTCACTCCGACTTCGAAAGAGGATTTATTAAAGCGGAAGTTATCGCCTATGAGGATTTCGTACAATATGGTTCAGAAGCTGCTTGTCGCGAAAACGGTCGCCTGCGAATTGAAGGAAAGGAATACGTAGTGAAAGACGGCGACATTATGCACTTCAGGTTTAATGTTTAAGGGAAGGAAATTTTAAAATAAGATCAGAAGAGCGATTTCGAATATTTCGAGAATATTTCAAAAAGGGCTGTGTCAAAAGATTGACACAGCCCTTTTTTCTGAATTTTAATTTTACTTTCTTAAAAAACATTCCAGCCCACACTCACATAATACAAACCTCCCACCGCAGGGTTTCCGAATGCACTTGTGTAGTATTTGTTCAGAATATTACTTCCTCCAAGTTTCAATAACACTTTTGCAGCAGGAATGCGGTAACTCACCTGGGCATCCATAGTACCGTATGAAGGAATCATACCGGTACCGAAAGTTCCTTCCCAATACACTTCATCCTGCCAGCGGTAAGACAGATTAAAGCCCAGTCCTTTATATACATCCTGATTGCCCATTGATAATGCAAAGCGGTATTTCGGAGCATTAAAGAAAGTGACCAGATTTGCTTCAACATTGTTTAAGCGATCACTTGCCATGTTTCCTGAAAACACATAACCCTTTCCGAAACGGTATTCAGCACTAATACCAAATCCCAGTGATTTCACATCCGAATCACTGTTTTGCGGGTAAGAGAAATTGTTTGAATATGGTGCAGCAGGAATAGCCAGTCCGGCAATACCATCCGGTCCGGGTGCTGCAGGCTGTACAACTGCTACTCTTCCGATAAAGTTTTTGTATTGTGTATAGTAAGCATAAACATCCACCAGGAAGCGGCTGTTGAATACACCTTTATATCCTACCTCCCATGATTGTGCAGTTTCTGCTTCCAATGGTCTGTACTGAGCCTGACGTAATACAGCAGAGTTTCCGGTTTCGCGGAATGCTACAATACTTTCTGCGGTATATGCAGGATTGGAGGTCAGATTATATTTAGATTGAAAATCGGGTAATCCACCTATCAATGTAGATGTTCCGGTAAAGAGATCGATGTACTGATCCTGAGTGGAAGGGAATCGGTAGGCCGACTGGAACGACATACGTACGTTATGATCTTTCGCAAGTTTCACCAGTGCAGAGAACCGTGGAGTAAATCTTCCATCAAAATTCTTACTCTTATCAAAGCGAACGGAGGCAGTTAGTTTCAGGCCTTCTTCAAAAAATTTCTTTTGAGCCTGTACAAATGCACCGAACTCATTAATGGTAATTCTGCCTTCATCATCATTAAATAACGTTCCCTCAGACTTCAGCAGATATTTGCGGAAATTCCCGCCGATTAGTACTTCTGCAAATTTCACCTGATCAGTAAGATTTAATTGCCCGTCTACCTGCCACAAATCAGTTTTATCCAGAAACAGTGCTCCCCTTTCAGAGATCGGAGTTTTCCTTAATGTTTCGTATGCTTCCTTAAACTCAGGAGATTCCGGTAAAAATCTTCCCTGATCAGCAAACTGACGCGCAATAGCATGAGGATTAGCCTGGCTGTTCATTACAGCCTGAAGATATGCCCCGATATACTGAGGGAACCAGGAACCTGCAATTGTCTGAGCACTTGCTGTATTCAAACTGGGCTTCCACGCTTCATTAATATATGACGCAAGTGCAGTGGAGTTGGAAGATTCTCCTGCATTTTCCTGAGTGGTATATGCGCGAATCAACCAGTTGCGGGATTTCAGTTCTGCCTTGTATTGTCCGATTTTCAAACGACGCAGCGAATAACGGTCGGCACCTGTATAAACGGTAGTACCGGTTCCCCAGTAACCCACCAGGGAAGCTTCGATATTGCTTGTAAGGTTATAGTATAATCCTCCGTTAAATTTCAGATTATAATTAGAATAATCAACGATGTGCTGCTCTTCATATCCTGTTCTAGAAACATTTTGTGAGGGTATCAGGTTGTTGTTTAAGCCAGCATAGAATGCAGCTACACCGTTAGCGGGGTCAGACAGAAATGCATCGATCACAGCTGGTGAAGGTGTTGAATTATATGACTGCTGATACGCGGCAACAAACTGATCCTGTGCACTTTTTACGATAATACTTGCGAGTGTTTTAATGTTATAAGAAACTTCATCCCCGTACACATTTACACCGTCATAGTTCGGATCTGAGTTTCTGTCGCCATCCTTTACACTGCTGAACACGCTGTTACGCGACAGGTTGGTATTATCTCTTGCCTGCCAGTCTTCTCCTTTAATATATTGTGCAGAAATCTTGAATGCAAATTTATCGTTGAACGACTTTGCCCATCTTGCAGCCCAGTCGAAGTAAGGTGCAATACTGCGGTACTTCTCGTCAACATGCATTACACCCTGCTTAATCTGAATACTTAAGCCCTGATGTTTAAACGGGTTTTTACTGGTCATGAGCAGAGTCCCGTTCATTCCACCGGAACCATATAAAGCTGATGATGCTCCCGGAAGAAGTTCAATGTTATCTACATCAAGTTCTGTCATTCCAATTACATTTCCTACTGAGAAATTCAAGCCCGGAGCCTGGTTGTCAATTCCATCAACAAACTGATTGAATTTCAGGTTACCGCTACCATTAAAACCTCTTGTACTCAATGTACGGAAGCCCATGCTGGAAGTAGTCATATCCACACCTTTCAGATACACGATTCCCTCGTAATAATTAGGTACCGCCGTATTCCGGATTGTTGCGGAATTAACTCTTTCAATAGTAACCGTCGACTCCAGGATACGTTCCGGCAATCTGCTTGCCGAAAACACAATCTCCTGTCCTATGTCGGCCGCAGGATCCAGGACAACTTCAATCGCACCGCTCGCTGTTATTTCTACTTCCTTGGTTTCATATCCGATAGACGAAAAAACCAATGTGATAGGAAAAGCAGTTGAAGTGGTGATTTTGAAATGTCCTTTGTCGTCTGTAAAAGTTCCTGAAGAAGTCGCTTTTATCAGAACCGATACACCCGATAATACTTCTGAATTCTGACTGCTTTTAACATTACCGGTTACTGTATTTACCTGCGCGTAAACGGATACAGTTGATAAAAAGAAAAGAGTTGCAGCAAGAAAAAAAGAGCCTGATTTTTTCATGTTAGGCAGTTTTAGTTTTGGAAAAATTTTTACGTTATGAGTGTAGGGACGGGACAGAGAAAATGGTTAAATTATTTTGCACTCAATATCTGTTTTTTTTATTGGATTTTCAAAAGCCCATTGTAACTTCGAATTATGAAAAATTTCAATTTTCCCGGCCAAACCGGATACTATAAAGGGAAGGTTAGAGACGTTTATTCCATCGGTGATGATTTGTTAGTAATGATAGCTTCCGACAGAATTTCAGCCTTCGATGTTATACTTCCCGAACCCATTCCATATAAAGGTCAGGTACTGAATCAGATTGCTGCATATATGTTAAAAGCAACCAGTGACATTTGTCCGAACTGGTTGCTGGAATGCCCTGCACCAAACGTTTCTGTGGGAAAACGCTGTGAACCGTTTCGTGTAGAAATGGTAGTAAGAGGTAATCTGACCGGACATGCATGGCGCACTTATGCATCAGGAAAAAGAGAACTTTGTGGTGTGAAATTACCTGAAGGATTAAAAGAAAATGATTACTTCCCTGAACCGATAATTACTCCTTCTACAAAGGCTGAAGTCGGACATGATGAAGATATCTCAAGAGAGGAAATTATTAGTCGTGGTTTGGTAAAAGAAATTGACTATAATCAACTGGAAAAATACGCTCTTGCATTGTTTTCACGCGGAAAAGAAATAGCTGCACGGCAGGGTTTAATTTTAGTTGACACCAAATATGAATTTGGAAAAATCGGTGACACAATTTATCTGATGGATGAAATTCATACTCCTGATTCATCAAGATATTTTTATGCAGACGGATTTGAAGAGCGTCAGTCGCGCGGAGAAAAACAAAAACAACTGAGTAAAGAGTTTGTAAGAGAATGGCTGATCGAAAACAATTTCATGGGCAAAGAAGGTCAGCAGGTTCCTGAAATGACTCCTGAATGGATTGAAACGATTTCCGGTCGCTACATCGAATTGTACGAAAAAGTCATCGGCGAAAAATTCAAACCGGAAAAATTAAGCGACGAAGAAACCTTTTCCCGTGTAGTATCCTGGTTGGAAAAACGCAACTAAACCCCATTAACATACGATTGATTATGCTTTGCGTCTGAATGAGTTTTATTAATTATTCATTGACGCAAACCGTACACCGTGGGATTGGATTACTCCGAAACAGAACATCCGGATTCCACTCTACTCAGACTTAAGCGTTGCGCCTGATTGTTCCGGTGTTAATGTCTGCCTTTCCATCCCTAACAAAGGAGCTTTTTTCCATTTCCAGTAGCGGGATTTATTAAAGATCATGGCATCATTCTTTTTGCCTTTTCTCAATGCCATTTGTTCTTCAACAGGAAGGTGGATGATTTGCTGACATTCTACACTGCAACAGCCTTCGAATTTTTCCCTGCACTCCGGACATTGAATGAACAAGAGATGGCATCCTTCATTCCTGCAATTAGTGTGATCATCGTTTGGTTTGCCACATTGGTGACATTTCGCAATGATATCATTCGAAATTCGCTCACCCAGACGATTATCAAAAACAAAATTCTTTCCTATAAATTTATTAGGTAATCCCTTCTGCTTTACAATATTCGCATAGTTGATAATACCACCTTCCAGATGGAACACATTCTTAAATCCTTTATGCAAAAGATATGCACTGGCTTTCTCACAACGAATTCCACCAGTACAATACATAATGATATTCTTATCCTTTTTATCGCTTAGCATCTCAACTGCCATAGGCAGCTGTTCACGGAAGGTATCACTGGGAACTTCTATTGCACGAACAAAATGCCCCACTTCGTATTCATAGTGGTTGCGCATATCCACCACTATTGTATCAGGATCATCGGTAAGTTTATTAAAGGTCTCAGCATCTACATAACGTCCCTTATTGCGCATATCAAAATCGGGATCGGTGATGCCGTCAGCCACAATTTTCTCCCGTACTTTGACCTTCAGTACCCAGAATGATTTCCCGTCGTCATCAACAGCAATGTTTAGCCGAAGATTATCCATTCCTTCCAATCCCCGGAGATAGGTTGCCAAAGCATCAAAATTTGATCGGGGAACCGAGATTTGTGCGTTAATCCCTTCATGAGCCACATAAATTCTTCCGAATACCTTCAACGCATCCAGGCGCAGGTATAACTCATTGCGGAAACTAACAGGATCTTCGATGTGAAAATAACGATAGAATGAAATTGTTGTACGTGGTTCTTTCTCTTCGTACAAACGCTTTTTCAGCTCCTCATTGGAGACACGATTGTGTAATACAGCCATAAGTGTTGAAATTTTAAGGACACTTGCCTGGTGAACAAAATTTCTGAAGCCGCAAAACTACGAAAAAGAAAATATTCTCCGCAAAAACGCGCCGGTAATTGCGCTCAGCCCCCCTACCAAAGCTCCTGTCAGGGCTGTGACAAGTATAATTGACACAGAAGATCCACCAAAAGGTAAAATAGAAGCAATTTTTACAGAAAGCAGGCTTTCATTCTTCATATCGATATAGAACGCCATAGTTCCCCAAAGCAGAAAAAGACCGGTAAATCCTGTCAAAAATGATTTACCGGGGTGAAGTGGGATCAACAATGCTACAACAAAGGAAGTAACTGCAATAGACCACCAGGGGAAATATAGTCCGGCTACGAATGCAAGTATCACAGTCAGAAG
>DATCKB010000368.1:0-1949 GCA_036562505.1 Parasegetibacter sp.
TTCTGGTGTGGCTACATGCGTAAACTCTTGATTAACGCCCTTGTCTTTTAAAAACTGCCTGACCACTCCGGCTATAAACTGTGATCCGTTATCGTTTCTGAGCGTGATATTCTCAATCCTGTATTCCATCAACAATAACGATAGTAAGACCATCACATCTCCTTTCTTGATGTTAAACCTGAGCATGTGAGTAAGAACCTTGCGGCTATAGGCATCGCGATTACGGTCAACAGGAGAGCGTTACGTTGCGCTCCATGTATGTGGATGTATTTGATGTCCATACACAAGTGCTCTGGCGGCTTTTCCGCCCTGATCTTTCTAAATCGAACAAACTGCCTGGGAACACCAATTGACCAGATCCTGAAGTTAAATAAATTGAATTATCCACCAGTTCTCCGTCAGAAGTAATCGTCATTTCGCTGGGTTTACGACCTCGCATACCATTGCCCCGCTTATAATAATAACTACTGCGAGGAACGCCTGACCAGGCTAAAATTTCCTGTGTACTTGACATAGGGTTTGATTGAAACCGCCTGATCACCTCGACCGACGCTGCTCGTGGGATTGACTTTTTTTTAAAAGTTCCGTCTTGAATTCCAGTTCAATTTGCTGTTTGGCCACAATGTTCTTTAGAATACGGATTTGCTCCTCCAGGGCATCCACTTCCGGGTTACGCGTTCTGGCATAGGATTGAAGGTTGGCCACTCCGCCTTCGTTAAAGCTCTCTTTCCATCGTCTAAACACAGTCGGTGACAGATTGTGTTTACGCAGAGTTGCTGTGACACCAAACTGGTCCGCTTCATTAATAATTGACAGTTTCTCCGAAGCTGAGAAACTCCTTCTTGTTTTTGACATGATTCCTAAATTTACTGACTTAATTGTTTTTACAATTTTGTCCAGTCTTTTAGGGGGTCAGTACAAAAGTAAACACAATTCATATAATCTTATTGTCAGCCGTAACTTTTTTACGGGAAGCTTTCATTCAGGCCCACCGCATCAATTCTATGAACTTGAATGGTCTATCCAGAAACTGATGCTGGCATTGATTGATGGTATCCAAATTCGACGTGTCAGAGAAGTAAAAGCAGCTATCGAAGAACTCAGAAAAAATATTTGCAAGTCACCTACCAAATGATGTTTTCTGCAACAAAATTCTCGCAGTATTGCCTGATCATATTTCTTACCGCCCGGAAGCTTTCCATGATTTCCTCTTCAGTTCCGGACGCTCTGGCCGGATCGGGGAAATTGTAATGAAATCGTTTGGCGGTTGACGGAAAGTAAGGACATCTCTCCAATGCATTATCGCAGACAGTGATGATGAAATCAAAAGAGATGTCTCCGTATTCATTTATATGATTGGAACTATGGCCGGAAATATCAATACCGTCTTCCTTCATAACCTGAATGGCTCTCGGATTTACTCCATGCGTTTCAACGCCAGCACTCAAGACTTCGGCGCGAAGGCCTGCAAAATGTCGCAGGTAGCCTTCAGCGATCTGACTCCTGCAGCTGTTGCCGGTACATAAAACCAATACACGTTTCATAAATCAGTCAAATGTTTTAACAACTAACCACAGCATCCCGGTTCGCAACAGGTTGCGGCAGGTTTCTCGGCATATACAGTGATGCTGCGAATGCTGGAACCGGAGGATCGGAATTGCGCAAGCTGATCTGCAGAGAGATAGCGGCTCAGAATATCATCCGGAATAAAAATGGGTTTATCCTTCTGAACCGTGATGTTTTTGAATCCGTTCAATTCAATGAGTTCGAGATAAACATCCTTCTGAATGGCACCTGCCACACAGCCTGCATACATTTCTGCAGCCTGCCTGATTTCTGCAGGCAGTTCTCCTTCCAGCACAATATCAGAAATGGAAAAATGGCCACCTGGTTTGAGCACCCGGTAAATTTCTTTCATTACCCCATCCTTATTGGGCACCAGATTCAAC